>DASPNB010000330.1:0-4497 GCA_035626755.1 Flavipsychrobacter sp. | reverse complement strand
AAGCTACCGGCACAGGTTTGACCTATCAGTGGCAGCTAAACAGCGGCAGCGGGTGGGTTAACCTTGCAAACTCAGGCGTTTACAGCGGCGCTGCCACCAATAGCCTGGGCATTAGTGCCGCACCACGCTCCATGAACGGTTATCAATACCGCTGCATGGTGATACGCGCCTGTGCACCGATAGCCACCTCATCTGCCGCTACGCTGACAGTGGATACATTTGTAACCGGCTCAGTCAGCATATCGAGCAATGACACCGACATCTGCGCCGGGCAAACGGCCAACTTTGCCGCTACGCCGGTAAAAGGCGGCAGCAATCCGGCTTATCAATGGCAGGTGAATGGCGTTAATGCAGGTACCAACAGCGCCAGCTTTTCTACGAGTGCCCTGGCGAACGGTGATACCGTGAAATGCATCATGACCTCAGGCCTGTTGTGCGCCTCCCCTAAAACATTAACAAGCAACGGCATAGGCGTTACTGTAACGCAAAACCTGGCTCCGGCTATTACCATCACTTCAGATGCAGGTAGTGATACACTATGTTCCGGTATAGCTGCTGTTTTCAGGGCCTCAGGCACTAATGGAGGAACTACCCCGGCATACCAGTGGAAAATTAACGGCATCAACACAGGAGCTAATTTTGATACATTGTGGGTGCCATCGCTGAATCACGGAGACGTGATAGAATGTGAATTGACCAGCAGCCTTAAATGCCCCCTGCCGAAATCAGTGAGCAGCAACCAGATCAGCATGACCATCATACAGGTCGTTCAACCAAATGTTGTGATCGCAGCCAGTCCCGATAGCGTCATCTGTGCGAATGAAGAAGTGATAATCTCCTGTGCGTTTACAAACGGCGGTACAACGCCTGCCTTCCAGTGGATACTGAACGGTACCGACATGCCGGGAGAAACCAACGATACGCTGACAACAACATCGCTGAATAACGGGGATGATATCAGTTGCAGGTTTACCAGCAGCGAAATGTGTGTATCCCCCGCAGTGAGTAACACGATCAGCTTTGATGTGCACCCGCTGCTTAATCCTGCGGTGAGCGTGACGGTTATCTACCTGGGCGGCAACCAGCACCTGTTTACAGCCAAGCCTGTAAATGGCGGTCCAAGCCCTGTCTACACATGGTACCACAACGGCATCTTAGTGAAGAACGGTTATGACAGCACGCTTACACTGCCCGGACTGACCCCTGCCGACAAAGTATGGGTAGAGATGGCAAGCAGCGAATGTGTTCCGGCCGATTCGCAAGTGGTCACCAGCAACACGATCACTACGGGTATCGGAACGACAAGCAGTGTATTTAAATCGTTGGAACTTCATCCGAATCCCAACAACGGGATATTCAGCATACAAGGAGACCTGGCGATCACAGAAGCGCGTGAGGTGAATATGTCGATACTCAACAGCCTCGGCCAGGTTATTTACCGCGAAACGATACAACTGTCTGCCGGTAAACTAAACTATACAGTGAATACAAACAAAGACCTAGCGCCCGGCAGCTACCTGCTGAAGCTTGATTATAACGGCGCAAAAGATTTCAGGCAGTTTGTGATAGTGAGATAATACTACCAACCGGATATAAAAAAGCAGCTACGATGTAGTTGCTTTTTTTGTGTGCTCAGACTCCGCACTATCGCAAAGCGTAAATAGTTTTGCCAACGCGGTGGATGTGCGCTAAAACTTCTTTATCCGTGATGCTATCCAGCGCCTGTACATCGAAACTATATAACATGTCAAGGCGTTCAAGGTCATGGCTTAGATCTAATATATCTGTAAGAGCCAGGTCATTCCCTGCAATCGCAAGATCAATATCTGATCCGGTATCGTAACTGCCCATCGCGCGAGACCCGAAGAGGATAACTTCCTTCACCTTTGGATGTGCTGCAAATACCTGCTTTATTCGTTCCAGGTCGTCTTGTTTTAACCCGTAGGCCATTTTTTAAAAAGTGGTCTTTGAACCGTCCCGACGTTCTTCCTCAAGCCTTTTCGCCAATTGCACGAGCAACGTGTAATAGGTGTCCATCACGCTTTTAGCTATTTCATCGGCAGTCTGGTTATTGTACGTATGTGATGTTAATTCCCTTGATCTTTTCATATTGCGCCAGCCTTTTTCGTCTGTAATATAACCATCCTTCAGCGCCTGCGCCAACACAGGATTGGGACCTGCAATATCTTTATAGCCCTTATGTTCCAATAAATCCTGCAAGGTTTTCCATGCCAGTTCAAAAGTATACTCGAAGCGTTGTATCAAACCTTCTTTTTCAAGCTCGGACAGCGCTTCGAATTCCATATCATGTGCGACAACTTCAAGTTTGGCGAGCGCCTTACGAAAATTACTAAACCTTTGTTCCCAGCGAATATCTTCACTCATTGCAAGTCATTTTATCGAGATACATATCAAAAATATAAAAAAGCACCTCAATTGAGGTGCTTTGTGCCCAGAACAGGAATCGAACCTGCACTACCTTGCGATAACCAGATTTTGAGCCTCATGAAAAACGATTTTGAACGAACCAGAACAGCTTGAAACGGTTGATTTTACTGATTTCTGTGGATAATAACTATCCGCTAAAAACCTACCTGTATCGCCATTTGTTGTAGCATTGTTGTAGCATAAATCACTACGACATGGCTAACGTAAAAATCGTATTACGCAAAGAATCCCGTAAAGGCGGCTGCCCCTTAGCTATAAGGATTACCAAAGATAGGAAATCCTCTTATGTTTACCTTGATTACAGGATTAACCCTAGTGATTGGGATGAAGCTAACCAAAGGGTTAAGAAATCACACCCCAATGCTGCACGTTTGAACAATTACCTTATCAAGAAGCTTGCAGAGGCAAATAACAGTGCCTTAGAGCTTGAAACGGCAAAAACAGCAGTATCTGCTAAGGCGGTTTCATTGAAGATAAAACCCAAAGCTGGTGCAAGTGTGTTTGAACAAGCTGACCTTTATATTGAACGCTTGAAAGAAGAAGGAAAATTCAACCGTTGGAATTGCGAAAAATCAAACGTAAAACACCTAAAAGAATTCTTGGGTAGTGATATAGCCTTTCAGGATTTGACCATCCCTGTGCTTGAACGATTCAAGGCGTACATGATTGGTAAGAAAAAAGTTTCGTTACGTACAGCAATCAATAATTGGGTAACGGTGCGGTCAATATTCAGTCAAGCGATCAAAGAGGAAGCCTGCGACCCGAAATATTACCCGTTTGGAAAGGGGAAGCTTAAAATAAAGTTTCCTGACACTAAAAAAATCGGTCTTTCTGCTGCTGATGTCGCTAATATTGAAAAGGCAGAACTTTCAAAAGAAGCTAACCACGCGAGGAACCTGTGGCTTATATCTTTCTATTTTGCCGGGATGCGTATTTCCGACGTTCTAAGGCTGAATTGGAAAGATTTTCAGGATGGCAGGCTTTATTATGCAATGGGCAAGAATAACAAGGTAGATTCTCTCAAAGCGTCTGAAAAGGTGTTTGCGATACTTGAACAATACAAAGACACAAGGGACGAAGAAAACGACCTTATTTTTCCCGAATTGCGTATGGTCGATATTACAGACCGTTTTGAAACCGAAAGAATAATATCATCGAGGATTAATTCAATAGACAGACTATTGAGAACAGAAGTAGCTCCGGCTGCAAAAATTACTAAACCTCTTACAATGCACATAGCCAGGCATACTTTCGGTAATATTTCAGGGGATAGGATACCCATACAAATGCTTCAAAAGCTATATAGGCACACGGATATTAAGACAACCATTGGTTATCAAGCCAACTTTATCCATAAAGACGTTGATGAGGCTTTAGGGGCAGTTATAGGGTTTTGACCTTCCTAAAACCCTCAATAGCTGTTAAAAGCTGCATAAATAAGCACACTTTTTTGAATTATTAACTTGTAAAGTGTAACTTTACACTATACAATAAAGAATGATTAAAAGCATTAAGCACAAAGGTCTGCGTTTATTGTGGGAAGAAGGTAATGGCAGTAAGCTACCTTCCGATCTGATAACAAGAATAGAAATGATGCTTGAGGTCATTGATAGTTTGCAACAAGTGCCGCAAGACTTTGAGGCGTTCAAGAACTGGAATCCTCATAAACTTGTTGGCGAACTTAAGGACTATTGGAGCTTAAAGGTTAATAAGAATTTTAGAATAATATTCAGGTTTGACGGCAAGGATGCTTTAGACTTGGATTTTTTAGACTACCATTAAAAGGAGTCTACTATGTTGAAAAGAGGTATGAGGAATATTCACCCAGGTGAAATCCTAAAAGAAGAAGTAATCAATGCTAATGAGCTGACAGTTACGGCTGCCGCAAATCTATTGAAGGTAACGCGCACAACTCTTTCTAATATCATCAACGGCAAGTCAGATATTAGCCCTGAAATGTGCTACAGGATAGCAGCCGTCTTTGGTGGAACGCCTGAAATTTGGGCTAACCTTCAAACTAAATATAATCTTCGCGTTATTGCGGATAAG
>DASPNB010000329.1:0-2336 GCA_035626755.1 Flavipsychrobacter sp. | reverse complement strand
TCGGGCAGCAACTTCACCGTCACCATTTTTCGGGCAGCGGTATCGGGCACAAGGGTAATGGCTCCGGGAATGCTGAGCACATTTTCTACACCCTGCACTTTTTCTATGTCCTTTACAAGGGTAGCGTAATCTCTGAAAAATGGTTCTGAGAAGAAATCTTTGGTCTGTACCCCTATTACCATCAGGTTGCCATCTTCACCGAAAAGCTTGCGGAATGACTGGTAAGCCTGGTACTTGGGGTTGTCCGTAGGGATAGCGTTGGTAAATTCGTAACTCAACTGCACCTTAGATGCGTGGTAGCCCATAAAGGAGGTAGCTACCAAAAGAGTGACCATCAGAGTAATCCTGAACTTAATGACAAATGCTGCTATCCGATACCACATGTGGGCGCGAAAATACTAAAGAATGGGGCAAAAGCCTAATGACAGAGGCTTTTAGACTATTAGGTGAAGCAGTCTTCACTTGCGGCAACTAAACCCAAAGTGCGCTAAGGGATCGCAAAGTTTCGCAAAGAGATGGTTTGGATATAATGTTACTGCGGGCCAGACTTCATGATGAGGAAATGCATACCGTTCTCACCACTAATACCGGCACCAGGTTCGAACACTTGTCCGTCAACAAGAATGCGAGGATAATAAGTCATGCAGCAGTTGCCGGGGCAACGCTGCTTTTCCAGTACAAAGCGCACGGTATCAACGTCGTTGTTCCTCCACCAAATGGCGAATTTCTGGCAGTCGCTCCAGTCGGCAAAGGAGCTGAGGCCGTCGAAGCTGATGGCCCTTACCGTGATGTTGCTATCTGTACGCATAGCGCTTCCGACCTTTACCTTTATCGGCGTTGCAGGAGAGCAGGGCTGGATTACAACTATTGAGTCGGGATTGAACTTACCGCCGACCAGAAGGTCTTTGTAATTAGTATAGTCAATTACCGAGATATTTACCTGGCGCATATCTGGGGCGTCGGGGAAGGTGCAGTCGGTTTGACGGTCGGTAGGTTTACAGCTGCCGAGTATTAAAAGGGCAGCAACGAGGGCGTAGATGGATTTACGTATCATATATAAATGCAAATGTAAGGCACTATTTTCTAATGGCGAAATAGGTGTTTTTGGCGTAACCATAGCGATACTACGGTAAAAACAAAGGCCGCTGTTGCGGCCTTGTCAGAATATCGTTAGTTAACCTTATGCAGGGGATAATATGTTTGTCCGTCTTTCGTTTCCTGGTGAACCACATCTCCGTTGAAGAAGACCTTGTCCAAAACCTCGAAAGAGTCGCAATTGGGGATACCTGCAGCCTGAACGTGAGTTGTCCACTCCAGGGTATCAACGTCTGTATGTGACTGTCCCCAGCGCATAAAGAGGCGCCTGCATTCCTGTGGTGAATATGGATGAGGTTTGCTCAGGTTAGCGAACCAGAAAACGACACAGTCGTTGCCTGCCAGGTCTTCATAATAATCAGCAGCTTCTTCAAGCGGGTGCGACAAATTGCAATACTGGAAAGAAGTTAATTCCTCGAAAGTGAACCTGTTAGGAGTGCTGCCACCCAGAAGGTCTGTACCCGTCTTCTTATTGATAACCCTAAAATGAAGCTTTTCAGTATAGTCGGCAGGAGTTACCTGCTTGCAGAGGTCGAGCTCGTTGTTTTCATCTTTTGGCGACCTGCATGCTGCCATGCTCACGATAAGTGAAGCGAAAAGCAGTAAGCCCGCCAGGCCTTTAGCCGGTGTCATGTTTGTCCTCATTTACAACAAATATAAAACTCTTAATCTAAAAGCATAAACTTATCGGCATCATTTATGAAAGGAAATTGCTGCCTGGTCTGCTCCAGATGGGATTTTTCTAATATAATAGAATGTGCGCCCGGCTGCTGCGTCTGCAAGAGGGTTTCGCCCAGCGGTCCGAAGGCACTGGTATCGCCACTATAATGAATGTTTTTGCCATCATCGCCAACCCTGTTCAGCCCAAGGCAATAGCTCATATTTTCAATGGCGCGGGCCTGCAGGAGGCTTTTCCAGGCCAGGCTCCGGCGCTCAGGCCAGTTGGCTACATAAAGGAGTACATCATAGTCGTTGTTGGCGTTTCTGGCCCACACGGGGAAGCGCAGGTCATAGCAGACCAGGGGGCAGATGCGCCAGCCATTGACGCTGGTTACCAGGCGTTTGCCCCCGGCAGTATAGTATTGATCCTCTTCAGCATAGCCAAAAAGATGTCGCTTATCATATGTGCCATAACGTCCGTCGGGCTGCATCCAAACAAGGCGGTTGTAATAGTTGCCATCGTCTTCTATTATCAGGCTGCCGGTAATTATGGCCCTGTGTCTTTGAGCCATTACATTCAT
>DASPNB010000328.1:0-6407 GCA_035626755.1 Flavipsychrobacter sp. | reverse complement strand
AGGAGTATAAATTCAGATTTTATTACCGATTTAATGAATCCGAATAAAGCGAAATGAGCCATGGGAGCTGATTTTCATTTTTCTTGTTACCGATTCTGTACCGCTATCGTTCCGGTTTTTTACCGATTTATTACCGGTTTGTTTCCGGTTCTTTACCGGTTTTTTTCCGCTCATTACAGCTGGGGTCCAGGTAGTAGGTGCCATCGCGATCCTTGAAGACAATTACGTATTCTTCGGGCTGGCGTGAATTAAAGTCAGGCATTTCGAAATCGGGGGCGGGATTTCTCCATTTATCATCAGCGTTCTTTTTCAGGCTGGTGATCATGGAAATGATTTTTGCTTTGGCCTCCAACTCTTCCCTGGTGCCGTGACGGTTCTCTTCATCGCGGCTTTGTATTTTATTGTTGATAGCGCGTAGCTCTTCGTAGAGGTAGTGGGTCTCCTGATCGGGCGAATAGTAAGTGGCCTCTTTGAGCGCACGCCAGTTGCCTTTACGTATCCAGTTGTAGAGTGTTTTTTCTGTAATGAACACTGCTTCAGCGATCTTTTTTTGCGAGGTTGCAGTGTGGAAGTAGAGATAGCGCGCGAGCTCTTTGGCTCCTGTTTTAGTGAGCGGCATGTTTAGTCAGGGTTTAATAGTTAATTCTCAATTGCGCAATGACTCTGTTGCGCCTTACTTATGTAAAGTTACGAAGAGGTTTTGGGTGGGAGAGCAGGGGAGGGTGGTTTTGTGGGAAACTTTTTGGGGGGTGGCGTTCAAGCGGGGACGCTTGGACAAGTGGTGGAATAAGGAGGTTTTTCAAAATACTGAGGCTGTACTGCGGACTATTGTTGATGCTTTTCGGGGTTAGGGCGAGCGGTTTGTTAGCTTCTGATGAACCCACTGTGTTTCCCACCCCTGAATTTGCCGGCAAGCGACGAATTCTGTCCCCTCCCTGCCAGGAGGGGAGTCTTTTTTCGTGTGTAGACTTGTTGCTTTGCGAACGCGCTGTGTTTCCCACCCCTGAATTTGCCGGCAGGCGACAAATTTCTGTTCCTTCCCTGCCAAGAGGGGAGTCTCGTGTTTTTTTTCAGCAGCGTAGCTGCTTACTGTTCCCTGCCAGCTTGAGTTTAAACAAAACGACCCCGGCGCTCGCCGGGGTCATTACTGCTAAGGTCTTTGAAATTTTAGTTCATTGAATGAAGCGCAACTTTATTGCCTTCAGTATCCATGAAGTGAGCCATGAAACCATTAGGACCGATAGAAGTTTTGGGAAGCAAAACCTGTCCGCCGGCCTGCTCTACACGCGAAAGCGGGCCGCTCAGGTCGTCACCCCCATTCAGGTAAATGAGCGGACCAGTAGCGCCGGGTTCAAAGCCGGGGCCCTGGACAATGCCGCCTGTTACACCGCCCTGCATATCGCCGGGAAGAATACCGTACTTAAATTCAGGATGAGGCATTTCCTGGATCTCGGCGTTGAACAAGGCACCGTAGAATTTTTTCGCCCTGTCGAAGTCTGTAACCGGTATCTCGAACCAGTTGATTGAATTTGTCATAGATAATGTATGTTTTGGTGTTTAAAAAAATCTGTTTAATGTTTTTCAGCAAAGGTTTTCAGGCCGCTGAAAAACTGCTTTATTCCACCGTCGGTTTGCCTGCGTATCATCAGTTTGTCAAGCACTACGCCCAGCAGGCCAAACTTTACGGTGTATTGCATTTGCTGTTTCACTTTTACTTTGTTTCCCAGGGTCTCAAACGAATAGGTATGCTGCAAGCCATGTATAGGGAAAGAACAGTCTGTAAGCCGGTAAGTAAGCTCCCTGTTGGGTTCGAAGGTGGTGATCTTCTTCAAACCAGTTCTTACCATCCTTCAGGCTCACCTTTCGTTTCGCGCCCACGCCCGTCTGCTGCGGCGATATCAGATCGGATCGCTGCACAGTTGGATCGTATTTGTCCAGCATGGCCGGACTAGCCAGGATGCTCCATATTTTTTCGAGTGGAGCGTCTATCACAATTTCGTTATTCAAAGTGGTCATGTCAAATTATATTTAAGTCAGAGAATTAAAAGTACTTGCAAAATGCAAGTGCAAATATATGTAAACTTACTTGTGAAATGCAAGTGCTTTTGTAAATTTGCTCTATGAAAGGCATAAAGAGGCGGTCGGATTGCCCTATAAGCTACGCGCTGGATATCTTCGGGGACAAGTGGTCTTTGCTAATAATCAGGAATCTTATGTTTGAGCATAAGCGTACATACGGTGAGTTTCTGAAGAGCGGTGAGAAGATATCCACAAACATATTGGCCGACAGGCTGGCAATGCTGGAGTGTGCCGGTCTGCTGAAGAGCAGGAAAGATGAAGAGAACAGATCGAAGAAAATATATTTCCTGACAGATAAAGCAATTGAATTGCTTCCTGCTATACTGGAGATAGTGTATTGGAGTGCGAAGCATGACAAGCAGACCGCTGCGCCAAAACAGTTTATACAGAGAATAAAGAATGATAAAGAAGGGCTGATAAAGGAGCTCGCAGCATTTCTGAAGAGTACGCAGAAATGACGTTCAGCCACTGATGATTTATTTTGAGGATAGACACCGTTACTTTTTGATGAACAGTCTAAACGCTATCCCAGCTAAGGACCTGATGTTGGCTCCAGAATGCAGTGGAATTAATATGTAAAGCAACTACCTGTTTTGTGTTCAGGCTCAGTATAGAACTAATAAAGAACGGAAATATACTTTGCCGTTAACAAAAAAGATGATAAGGGCGGAGCGGGCGCTGCTTTTTGTTTCGTAACTTAATGGTGCGGCCAGGCAGAAAGGAGGGGGCCAGAAACAAGGCATGTTACAATTCTATATCGCTAATCCTGGGAAAATACAGGAAAAACTCAGCACGTTGCAGGAAATTGATGTTTTCGGGGAGAGCCCTGTTCGCTATTACCTGGATGCAGAGAATAACCAGTGGATACTTGAAGAAAGCCGGGAAACAATGGTTTTGAAAAGATTACCACAGCCATCCGTAGGTGAGCTGGTTGATATCGTGGTATCGACCAATGATATGTTTGTGGTGCTGGCAGCTTCGCAGGAGCTTGCAGAAAGGGAAAGCAATAACGGCGAGGAATTCAGAGGAGATCTGATAGATAAGCTGGAATCGCTGGACCTGAAGTCACTGAGTGATTTTGACCGGCAACGGATAAAAAACATTATTTACGAAACGGAACTATACTTTGCCCGTAACCGCAGGGAGATATTGGGCAAGCAGATCTCTGAAATAAAAAAGGACGCCGCGATGTATAGGGAGATTGCCCGTAAAGCAGTGGCGATACTACTTGAGCTGTAGAGCAGGTGTAGCTAAGCGTTTTCAATTAGCTCAGTTGCATGAGCGATGCCCACTCCATACACAGAGAATTTTTACAGAAATGCTTTAGTTATGTATCCGCTGCTGCTGCATGCGGTATTGGTATTTGTGATAGTTGGTACAGCCTGGGTTATTTGTTTTTGTGAAGCTGCAGTGTGGCAGTAGAGATAGCGCGCGAGCTCTTTGGCTCCTGTTTTCGTGAGCGGCATGTTTAGTAGGGTTTAATAGTTAATTCTCAATTGCATGCACGATATCAGGTATCGTGCCTTACTTATGTAAAGTTACGGTGATGTGGTGGGTGATAGTGCAGGGGAGGGTGGTTATGTGGGAAACTTTTTCGGCGGATGGTGGACGAGGGATTGCCTGTTTCTGCTGAACCCGTGGCAAGAACCACCCCGGCCGTGAAGGACGACCACCCTCTTCCTCCGAAAGGAGGGAATTTTAATTGCCTGTTTGTGTGCTACCTAAGTTTTTTTCAGCTTCTTCAGCGCACTCATGTAGCCGGAAATGTCGCGGAGGTCCTGGCGGGTAATCTGGTCTTTTTTGAAGTAGGGCATTACGCCAAGTCCGTGGCGTACCTGGAAGCGTTTTACAAATTTCGGTACGTTCATGGTATTGACGGCCGGACCCAGTCCACCTTCGCCCATGGGGTGGCATTTGTGGCAAAAGTTCATGTACAGTGTCTCGCCATTCTTAATGTTGGGATTGGAGACGTCTACTACCTTTCCGGTAATCGGTTCGCTCTTCCTGATAGAGCAAGCCACGAGGCCAACAAACATCGCGGTAATAATAAAAGATGTATATGCAGTTTTCATTTGTTCGTTTTTAGATCTTCGTCACCTTCCATACTACGCCCGTTTTCATCTGCGGCTGTGGCCCCTGTTCTGTCATCTTCATAATTCCGAAATCAACGATATACAGGGCCTTGCCATCAGGGGAAAACTTTACGGAAACCGGACGTTCCAGTCCGCCGCCGCCATACCAGGATGCGGGCCCGTTCTTTGAATGCCTGTTTACAGCAAAGTCCTGTATAACACCGCTCTGCACATCTACGCGCACCACCTTGAAGCCGACGGGAGCTACCACCTTGCCCACCTTTGGCGCCATATCTCCGAACTCGGCGATGAAGGCTTCACCTACATGGCCGAAAGAAGAACTGCGTGAAAAGTCAATACCATTGGACGAGGAGTGAACACCCATAATAGCACGAGGGCGGGGTGGTGTGCCGGGATAGTTGCGGAGAACAGCTTTAGGTTTAGCATGCGTCGGCGGTTTGAATTCTTTTGCTTTGTCCTTCGGGTCGGTCGTCATATTGTCGCCGGCCGAAAAGTCGGGCCAGCCGTACCATCTGCCGTTCTCTACCTCCCAAAGCACATCGGCTGTTCCCCACAAGGGGCGGGAGCCACGATCGTCGTAACCGTTTTCAGTAACGTATAATTTTCCTTTATCGTTTACAGCGAGGCCGAAAGGATTTCTGAATCCCCAAGCTACAAGTTCTGCTTTGCCACCTTCGAGTGGGACACGCATGATGGAGCCATTGCAGGGTACACTGCCCTTAATCACCTGCCCAGGCGTACTCGGTGTACCGAAAGGCAGGTAAGCGCCGGTAGTGGCTTTGTCATCAGGGTCGTCGGTAAGTACATTATCAGTAGTGAAATTTTCGCCTACAAGGGTTATGTCTTTGCATGGTACATCGTGGAAATCGGGCTTTCTTTTCAGCCAGCCGAATTCGGCATTGTCAGTTCCTACTACTGCGGAGTTGGTAGCCGTGCCCTGGCCGAAATAGATATAACCGTCGTGGATGACAGGGCCATTAGTATGGTGATCGCCTACGCTGGGGAGACCGGATATTATAGTAGATATTTTACCATCGGGTGTGATCTTCAGTATTTTTCCACCTTCCATTTCTCCGCCTTCGGCCACGTAGAAATTTTTCTTGTAGTAGGTGAGTCCATTCCAGGGACCATTTTTGGTGCCGGTGGCTATCACCTTTTGCATTCCTTTTTTATCTACCTGTATCAGTTTGGGTTCGCCCCATACTTCGCCGTAAGAGTAGCCGGTTTCGATAACATAGAGATTGCCCTCGTCATCTAACACCGCCGCACTTGGAAAAGTGAAGCCCTGTGCGACAGCTTCTATTTTATAGCCGGGAGGCAGTGCGATGTCGGCGGCATTTAAAATGCGGGGAGGGATATCTTTTATCTGTCCGCCACCGGCAGTTTTGCGCATGCGGTAACAGGAGGATTGTGATACAATAACCGTAAATAAAAGGAGGATAAAAAATGATCTCATAGAAGACTGTGGTTAATGCAGAGCATGCAGGAAAATAATGCCAACACCGGCATCAGAATGATTCACCGAAGGCAACATAAAAGCCGTCTTGTTCGCCGGAACCTATCGCATAGTCGAATCGGAGATTGATATTGCTCTTTCTATCAATGAGGAAGCGTATGCCTGCACCGTAATTGGCCTGCATGTTGTTTATCTGAAACTTATCGAAAGATGGGTAGAGTTTTGTTACACCACCGAAAGCGGCAATACCCAACCGCCAGATCACATTTGCTCTCAGTTCCAGTTGAAGTGTGGACATGTGTTTATCGCGCAGGCGGCCATAGTAAAAACCGCGGACATATTTATCGCCACCAATGCAGGCGTAATCGTAAAAATGAGGAGTGCCGAAGGTGAACTCGCTGTATAGCCTGCCGGCTGCAGCCAGCCAAGAAGTGGCAGTATGGTACTTGCGGAGATCAGCGTGCAGCTTGAGATAATTTCTATCGTAGATGCTGTAGGTAGAACTGAGATCGAAGTACGTGCCATTCCATGGATTGAGCAGGTTGTTCCGCGTATCTTTTAAAAAAGTAAGGCCCAACCTGAAGGCGCTGCCGCTCTGCAATTGTGCATCATAATATGGTTGGGTAGAATGAATAGCGTAGTAGTTTTTGTAGACGAGCTTTGGGCCGAGGAATAATTTGTTGCCTATTCGTTTAAGTACGTTTACGTCGGCTATGAACCTTTTGCTTTCGTATTGCGTTTCAAGGCTGTCTGGTGTGCTCTCACCGATGCCATAGTAG
>DASPNB010000327.1:0-2297 GCA_035626755.1 Flavipsychrobacter sp. | reverse complement strand
TGTTGAGGACGTACACCTTCAGCACATCATCAATCACTTTAGCCATGTCGCCGGCACCAATATCCTGCAGCCAGGCAGGCATAGGCAGCAGAATGCCGATATAGCCATTTTGTATCAGCTGGATAAAGCCACCCTGCATTACCTGCATACGAACATAGTCGTAAGACACCATCAGTTGCTGACCTACCGAAAGCTGGTCGATAAAAGTGAAATCCTGCCTGCGGTAAAGCTCCTCGTGTATAGGCTCGACGAGCGTTTCAAAAAGTTCTACCGGATCGTTAGATGCCATTTTTTCTTTTAGTACCTGTGCCGGTATGTGTGGAAGAAAACTACTGCTCATCGTCAATTTGTATAGCTTTGCAAAAGTAAGATGAAAGAAGTAAAAGATAACTTTTCGGCCGATCCGGCGAGATATGCTGCCTACAGGCCGGGATCTCCCGCAGAGCTGTTTGATTTCCTTTTTGCCAGGGTGCAGGATTTTGATGCAGCCTGGGACTGTGGCACAGGCAACGGACAAGTAGCATCTCTCCTGGCAGAGCACTTTAAACAAGTGTACGCAACAGATATCAGCGCCAAGCAATTACTAAATGCGAGGCAAAAGGAAAATATAATATACAGGGAAGAACGGGCCGAGGCATCATCACTGGCAGACAATAGTATTGACCTCATAACGATAGCACAGGCTTTCCATTGGTTTGATTTTGAAGCATTTTATTCAGAGGCAAAACGGGTGAGCAAACCAGGAGCATTGCTAGCCATCTGGACATACAACCTGATACGGGTAGATGGTGGTGTTATAGATGAAACGATCAACGACTTCTATTTTAATACGGTAGGGCCGTATTGGGATAGTGAAAGAAAGTATGTGGATAAAGGATATAAAAATATAGATATCCCTTTTGAAGAACTGGAGACCCCGATCTTTCATATGGAGTATCAATGGACCCTTGATCAATTCCTGGGATATATCAATACATGGTCGAGTGTGCACCATTACCGGACACGAAAGCAGACTGAGCCTGTTCCCCTGCTCAGAGACGGGCTTAGCGGATACTGGGCAGCAAATGAGACAAAAGCCATTGATTTTCCTGTATTTATGCGGCTTTTCAGGATTGCATAAACATTGATATACGGGGCCGATTTCCCCTTGCCGATTACATTTACTAATTTTCGCCCATGAACAAGAAGGAACGTGAACCGGTTTATTACAGCGAGTACCTCCAACTCGATAAAATACTGAATGCACAAATACCTGAGAGCAGCAAGGAAGGCATAAGAGCCGACGACGAGATGCTGTTCATCATTATACACCAGGCTTATGAACTTTGGTTTAAACAGATACTGCATGAGCTGAACATAGTTCGCGATATATTTAAGCAGGAGAACATTCACGAGAACGATCCTGACACCTATAATTCGGTACACAGGCTGAAAAGAGTGTGCCGCATACTGGAAGTAGCAGTAAGCCAGATGGCTATACTGGAGACTATGACCCCACTGGACTTCCTCGATTTTCGCGACCTGCTGAGACCAGCTTCCGGCTTCCAGAGTATACAGTTCAAAATGATAGAGGCCGCACTGGGTCTCACATTTGAAAGCAGGCATGGGAAAGGCTACTACCTCAGCCAACTGACACCCGCTGATGTGGATCGCATTAAAGAGGCGGAGTCGCAGGAATCGCTGATTGTACTTATCAATAAGTGGCTGGAGCGAATGCCATTTATTAAGAACCAGTCGTACTGGAACGATGTGACTGAGGATAGTGAGTTCTGGACCTCATACAAGAAAGCATATGAAGGCAGCCTTTCAGAACCGGAAAAAGCAAACCTGAAACTGTTTGACCTGCTCTTTACCGAAGGCGAAGAGTACCCGAAAGAAAGAAGGTTTAGCCCGGATGCCAACAGGAATGCCCTGTTCATTATGCTTTACCGCGACCACCCCCTGCTCCATCTGCCATATGAACTGCTAAGCACGCTATTGGAGATAGACGAACAACTCTCCATGTGGCGCCACCGGCATATACATATGGTGCAGCGAACCATAGGCAAGCGTGTAGGAACAGGCGGAAGCAGCGGCGCCGAGTATCTGCGTGCAGCGGCTGACAGCCACTATATATTTAAGGAACTAGCTGAACTGACATCCTTCCTTTTGCCACGTCACTTATTACCGAAATTACCACAGGCCCTGATCAGCGACCTGGGGTACAATAAATAATAGTGCATGTCCTCGGCCATAGAGATACACGAATTACATAAAACATATAAAGGCGCTTTTGTTCCTGCACTTGACGGGCTCTC
>DASPNB010000326.1:0-2995 GCA_035626755.1 Flavipsychrobacter sp. | reverse complement strand
CCCGGCGTGTGTAAAACCGTAATTGCTCCGGGGCTCGGGCGGAAATCATTATAAGGATCTTCAGCATTGATGCGGCATTCAATCGCATGCATTTCCGGCTCATAATCCTTACCGCTGATGGCGATACCTGCTGCGATCTTTATCTGTTCCTTTATCAGGTCATAGTTGATCACCTCTTCTGTTACACCGTGTTCCACCTGTATGCGGGTGTTCATCTCCATAAAGTAGAACTTGCGGTGTTTATCTACCAGGAACTCTATAGTTCCCACACTTTCATAATTGATCGCCTTTGCAGCGGCCTTGGCAGCTTCACCCATCGCCTTGCGCAACTCCGGCGTCATAAAGGGAGAAGGAGATTCCTCTACCAGTTTTTGGTGACGGCGTTGTATAGAGCAATCACGTTCACTCAGGTGGCACACATGGCCAAACTGGTCGCCGGCTACCTGTATCTCTATGTGGCGGGGTTCTTCTACGAACTTTTCCATATAGATACCATCATTTTTAAAGGAAGCTCCGGCTTCGGCTTTTGCGGTGTTGTAGGCTTTTTCCAGTTCCGCTTCTTCCCACACCACACGCATACCTTTACCCCCGCCACCGGCAGTTGCTTTCAGTATTACGGGGAAACCCATTTCATTCGCCAGGCCTTTGGCTTGCTCCACACTTTCCAGTAAGCCTTCAGAACCAGGGATAACTGGCACTCCTGCCTTTATCATGGTTTCCTTGGCCGTTATTTTATCCCCCATGGCGCGTATCATATCGCCGGTGGGTCCTATAAATTTAATATTATACTCCTTACAAATATCCGCGAAATTCGCGTTCTCTGCCAGGAATCCATAACCCGGGTGGATCGCATCTGCATTCGTTATTTCTGCAGCGGCCATTATATGCGGAATATTCAGGTATGAGTCTGCGCTCTGGGCCTTTCCTATACAAACTGCTTCATCAGCAAAGCGCACGTGCAGGCTGTCCTTATCTGCTGTAGAATAGACGGCCACAGTTTTGATACCCATTTCACGACAGGTACGGATAATACGCAGGGCTATTTCACCACGGTTGGCTATGAGTATCTTTTTAAACATCTTCGATCTAATTGCTCAATGGCTCAATGGCTGAATGGCTCAATGACCATGATGTTATTTTAATTGTTTTCGAACTGTATTTATTATCGAGGCAAGTATCTTATTCACCTCATCGAGTTTTTCCAGCAGGTTGGTGCAGTCAGGATAATTGTCACTTTCTTTGCACAACCACAACCAGTATTGCGTTTCCTCAGCTTCTTTTGGCCGAGATCCGTACTTTATGAATAAAATCTGCTTTGCTTTCCGCATTCTGGGCTTCCATTGCATTTGCGCCAATTGAAGTTCCAGACCTTAATAATTGCTTTGCTACTATGTATTTCCTGTTCGTTTCTAGTTCTTCGCAGTACTTGATCAACATTAGAGAAAACTCAAATGTAGTTTTCAGTATCGGATTGGTGTCAAAAACTTCCCTTTTCATATCTAAGTAAATGGCTCAACTGCATTGAGCCATTGAGCCATTAAGCAATTACGCATTCGCTTAGTTCGGCTCTACGAGGAACAGCGGCTGATCGTATTCAACAGGTGAGGCGTCATCTATCAACACCTTAACTATCTTTCCGCTCACTTCACTTTCTATCTCATTAAAGAGTTTCATCGCTTCTATTATGCAGATAGGCTCGCCCTGTTTTATCTCGTCACCTACATTTACAAAAGGTGGCTTATCAGGTGAGGGGCTGCGATAGAATGTTCCTATCATTGGCGACTTCACCGTTATCAGCTTATCGCTGTTCGCCGGTGCAGCTGCGGCTACGGGCGCCGCGGGACCAGCGGCAGGAGCCTGGGCGGCTTGTGCCACTGGTGCCGGTGCTGACATTTGTGGCATATGCATCACCTGGGGCTGAACAGCAACGTACTGGGTCTCGCTGGGCTGAGCTTGCTTAATGGTGATCTTAAACTCACCATCTTCCACGCTCAGTTCGCTGATATTAGACTTGTTGATGATCTTGATCAGCTCCTGGATTTGTTTAAATTCCATAAAAAAGTCTTTGGTTAAATGATAATAGGTCGAGTCTTATTATTTCACGCGCTCTATATAAGCACCTGTTTTGGTATCAATTCTTATTTGCTCGTTCTCGTTCACAAACAGTGGAACCATAACGGTCGCTCCTGTTTCTACGGTTGCAGGCTTTAGTGTACGGGTGGCAGTATCACCCTTCATGCCTGGCTCAGAGTAGGTAACTGTCAGCACCACGTTTGGAGGCAACTCTACGCTCATGGGCATCTCCGTTTCTGTATTTACTAACACAAAAACCTCTTGGCCGTCTTTGTACAGTTCAGGGCGCTCTATCATATTTTCATTCATCACTATCTGCTCGAAGGTGGAGGTGTCCATAAGGTTAAAACCGCTATCGTCCTTGTATAGAAACTGGTAAGGGCGGCGTTCCACACGTACGGGATATATAGTTTCGCCTGAGTTCCACGTATGTTCTATAGAGCGGGCATTATCTACGCCTTTCAGCTTCGCCCAAACTTTTGCGGCCGAGCGGGCTGTTTTGTTTTGTCCGAATTCTACTACTGAATAAAGGCTGTTGTCTAGTTTAACGATAAGCCCGTTCCTGATGTCTGCTGTTGTAGCCATAATTATTATTTGTGCGGACTGCAAAAGTAATCATTAAAGCCAAAAAGAGAAATCGGAGAATCAATGGATTTTGCCTAATAAAAGCAGTTTTTCGACCGGATTATTGCCAAAATCATACGGAATATGGGCCAAAGAGGGGATTTTTCGAGTGATTATCAAATTAGCCTTTTTGCCAATCGATATACTACCCAACTCCTTCTCCAGCTCCATGGCTGCTGCACCATTCAGTGTCACGGCGTTCACGGCCTCTTCCGGGGTCATCTTTAGCTGGGTACAAGCAATAGTTAATAAAAGAGGTACGTTCCCCGATGGACATGAGCCGGGGTTGTAGTCAGTA
>DASPNB010000325.1:0-4654 GCA_035626755.1 Flavipsychrobacter sp. | reverse complement strand
CATTCTGATAAAACCAACAACAGCATCCCACCAAATAATACCAGGAATACCGCCGACAGCTCACCCATGCTTCTCATCAGTTTAAAGAGGTTGAACGGTATACGCATCAGTTGCATCTTCAGCATAGCGAACGAGCTCAGTGCATTCGGCGCGGCACCGTTTACTAAATAGGGATCTTCCCAATAGTACGGACTATCAGCATACAACGGTGGAATAAGATGACTTATGCCTTCTTTCCAGGAAGGATGTCCCACCGTGTACCAGCTCAGGTTCAGCTTTCCTGCACTGCCTGTCATCCACTCACCATACTTATCATGAAGCGCATATATCCACGGAAACGAGCAGGCAAACATCACCAGTATACTCACAGCACATATCCTCACTGCATGCTTCCTGTCGGCCGTCACAAAACGACTGCAAACTATCATGTTCAGTATAAAGAAGGGAAAAGCATAGGCCTTAGCGAAATAGGCCAGCGCACCCAGCACACCGGTCAGCACCCATAGCCATATATTCCTGATAAAATCCTCGCGCAGCATGATTCTCAGAACCGCCAGCAGGAAGAAGCATTCCCACAGATCATCAAACAACTGCCCGTAAACTGCATAGCCCAGGAAGACAACTAAACTCAACTCGCATAGCCACACCAGCTTGCTTTCAATCTTGAAGTGCTTAAAAAAAGAATGGCTGATGAACAAAAAGCTCACCGCTCCTAAAGTATTCACCGCAACGGAGGCTGCCATCAGCTCCCAATTCGTCACCTTCACCCATCCTGCTACCAGCCAGCAGCTCCACGGGCTCCAGTAGCCATTGATGGCTTTATCGTAGTCGCCGGCAAGGTATCTCTTAATGATAGTCAGGTAAGCCGTAGCATCAGGATCCACATAATACTGGTAGAACGGGTATACGCCATACACTGCCACACACAGCAGCACCGCGGAAACTATAAATACTATGTTCCTGTTCTGTAGCATCAGGCCTCTAATTTAGTATTCCTAACCCTATCCCGCCAATTCATAATACCAATAACTGCACATCCTATCGCCGTCAGCGAAATAGGTAAGAAGTAATGTGTGTTAGCTATCGGTCCCGTTGTCATTACAAAGTATCCTGTCATCAGCAGCAGGAACAATCTCAATGGCAATAGCACCTTCCTGCTACAAAAAAACATCACCATCCCTGCTAGCCTTATAATATTGAACAGCAGCACTACCATCGCAATAAAGAACGAAGGATTTTCCTTGACATAACCCGGCAGTCCGCCAATTCCTTCTCTTTTCAACCTTGCATAGAAACCCTCGGTTCGTTCCTGGTAGAGGTTTCCATAAGTAAGTTTCCCCGTAAAAAGGTCTATCTGCCCCTTCCCGGGTTCTATCAGCAACCTGGCACTATGCTTCAGGTGCACCGCCATATACGGCCCGAAATTCTCTTTCAATAATTCCTTAACGCGTTCATTCGCGTAGTCATACCGCTCTTTAAATTTCGGCATCGCAGCCATTTTCGCCCGCTCCGTGTTCAGAAATGTCCGGGCTTTTTCTGCGCCTTCTTTCTCCGCCAGGTACTTGTAGTAATAAAAGATAGCATTAAACCCCTGGTTGCTGGAGAAATGGAATTTCCCCGTTCGTTGCATATTCCAGCTATTATACATCAGCACTGCCAGCAAAGGCAAAGTGCCGATACCCACCGCCCGCAGGAAATTCATTCTATTCCTGATTGCCCATATCGTCAGCAATATCAAATGGACCGTCACAAAAGGGTAGAGCACCGGTTTCACAAACAACCCTGCTATCAACGCTACACTCGCCCATGCTGCATGACTCCATTTCTTATGCAGGCTCATCAGTATCATCTGCCTTATGTAGATCAGCACAAAGGTCTGCAGTAGTATTTCCGGGGCTATGGTATTGGCATAGATGAACTGGATAGGGTAGGCTACCACCATCAGCATTAGCCATTTATCCCATTTTTCTTTGTAGCCCAATATAAACAGGCTCTTCCGGGCATACCATATATTAAATACCGAAAGCAGGTTCTGCAAAGCCAGCACCACCCAGTTATTAACACCAAAAAGGTAGACCGAGAGCAGGAAAATAGGGTAGAGTGGCTGCCTTTGGGTCATATATTCGGCCTCGATGGGCATGGCCGGGTTCCCGGAGTAAAAGAAGAGAGCGTCCTTGATATTTACCGCTTCGTAAATATATTCAAACGAATCACCCATAAATATCCGTCTATAGTAGCACGCCAGTAAAAAGAAGGCAAGGTGGATAAGGGCAACTACCCCAATAAACCTCCTGCCTGATACATTACCGGTATTATTCATCTATTATATTGAAAACCAAACAAATATAAGCTGAGCTTCCCGCTATCAGAAAAAACTGTTAATGGTGATGCAAAAACTAAAGATATTATATAACTTTAATCTTTTAAGAACAAAACGGATATGAAAAAAGTACTATTCTGTATAGGCCTGCTTATTGCGGGAGCTAACTTCTCTTACGCACAAAGCACTCTCACCGCCAGCGCTACCGAAATTAAGAACGGGAACAATGTAGTTGCTACATACACTCGCACTGAGACTAGGGCCCAGGACGACAAAGTTACTATGATCATGACCTTTACGGGTAAAGATGGTTCAGAAGTTGCTATCGCAACTATCCCTTATCAGCAAAACGCTCCTACTACGGTTAAGACCGGCAAGGACGGCCAAAAGCACATTATCACCCTGAAAGGTAAAATGGACACTGACATGGCTGCTGAAATAGCCAACCTGCTTGCTGAGAAAAAATACCTCTAGCGGAATGAAAAGACTATTGCTATGCATGGGCCTTATAGTGGCCTCTGCCTGCTCCTACGCGCAAGATACAAAGTATCAACTCGTTGAGCGTAACAGGCGCATGCCTTTCGTTACTGCCGATACTTACGTAAAGCAGGACAACAAGGTCATCACCAACTACTCCATTGAACCTATCGGTGAAACAGGAGCCCGCAAGTTTACCTTCACCCTGCCAAATGGTACAGTGGTAGCCGAAGGCGTCATGAAAAGGGACAACGCCGGTAAAATAGTGGTAAAGACCATGCAGGATGAAAAAATGCACACAGTAGGACTGAAAAACATTTCTGATATGGACATAGCCCGGGAGGTAGCCATGTTCCTTTCCGACAACAAGTATCTCTGAATCATCACGACAACATCATAACAGATTTTGGTTCATCCCCCTCGGCTTAGCCGAGGGTTTTTTTTATACTTCTCTTTTTGTCATTGCGGGCCCCGACCCGCAATCTTCTATTCCGGCGCAGGCCGGAACCTACAGCGAATGAGTGTAGCATCGCAATCGGAAAAACAACTTGAATAAGTGGCATAGCCAGGTCAATCCCTTAATCCCCCAAATCCCGGTTCAGAAATCTACCCATATACCCCGGCGCCAGTCTCATCCTGCTACCATACCAGCTGAACATCTCACCATCCACCAGCAACACTTCAGCATCCGGCAATACCGCCTTTACTTCTTCAATATGCTTCTCCTTAAAAGGAAATGGTTCCGACGACAACAATACCATCTCCGGCTTCACCGCAAGCAGGTGTTCTGCGCTAATCTCGGGATAACGACCCCTATCTGCAAACACATTCGCCCAGCCAATTGTCTCTATCATGTTGCTGATAAAAGTGTCATGCCCCACACTCATCCACGGTTCCCGCCAGATAAAGTAAGCCACACGCTTCGGCTCAGCTGCCTGCCTCAGTGTAGCAAAGTTGCTTTCTATTTCTTTAATTATCTGCTGCGCCTCTTGCTGCTTGCCCGTCAGCTCACCCACAGCAGCTATCATCTGCCTGCCCTCGGCTACAGTTTGTATATCACTTATCCATACCGGAAATTCCTTGGCCAGCTCTTCTACCTGGCCCTGTGTATTTTCTTCCTTGTTGGCAATGATCAGATCAGGCTGCAACTCGCGGATCTTATCTATATGAAGCTGCTTTGTACCACCAACCCTTGTTTTATTTCGGAACCAGCTTTCCGGATGCACGCAAAATTTAGTAATACCCATCACCTCCTCATCCAGTCCTAAGTCAAATAGCAACTCAGTCTGCGAGGGTACAATAGACACAATGCGCTTAGGCGGATAATTTACCTCCACCTTCCTGCCCATCATATCATTAAAGCTTCGGAACATCTATATTACTGCCGTTGATGCGGCGGAAAAAGAAAAGAATAAAAAAGCTGAATAGCAGCGCCGGCAGCCATAGCGAACTTACATAGGTCCTCTGGAATGCTTCCTGTGCAAAACCTTCCTTACTCAACGATATACTATAGAGAATAATATTAGCCACCGTCAGTCCCAGGTAACCATAAGCCGCCCATCGTTTCAGCAGGCAAACATATACCCAGAAGAAAGTAAAACCTACCGACCAGAACAGCTCTATATAATAAAAAGTAAATGGCGCTCCCCACCAGAAGATGATCACAAACAGCACCAGCAGCAGGTGAAACCCTGCTATATAAGGAAACAAAGCCGGCGGCTTCCTGATAATATCCCTTACAAAAACTCCAATATCTCTTTTACCCATTTTATAAAAAAAGCCCTATCAACAAATAATAATAACGGTGTCATTGCGAGCCGCGAACGAACTATTCCCTGAACTTACAACCTAAGTTGA
>DASPNB010000324.1:0-3276 GCA_035626755.1 Flavipsychrobacter sp. | reverse complement strand
GTCTATACATGGCCGGGGTTGGTAATCGTCATTATCGGCATACCGGTGTATTATTATTTTCAGAAGAAAGAGTCTGCGGTAAGCAATGAATAAAGAGCAAATAGAAAAGATATTTGAAGGACTGACGCAATTACGTGTGCTGGTGATAGGCGATGTGATGCTGGACAACTACTGGTGGGGCCATGTGGAGAGAATTTCCCCCGAAGCGCCCGTACCTGTAGTAGCCCTGGACAAGCGCGATAGCCGCCTGGGCGGTGCAGCAAATGTGGCACTCAACTGCGTGCGGCTGGGTGCCAAAGTAAGCCTTGCCAGCGTGACAGGAAATGATGCAGAAGGCGAGCAACTGGTGAAGATGGCCAACAGCGAGGGCATAGATACCGGCCTGGTATTAAAAAGCAAGTTTCGCCCAACTACCACTAAAACCAGGGTGATGAGCCGCAACCAGCAGATGCTGAGGCTGGATGCAGAAACTACAGAAGACCTAAGTGCGGCGGACGAACATCCTTTTATCGACACAGTGCTCCGCCATATACAAATAGAGAAGCCTGACGTGGTGATACTGGAAGACTACAATAAAGGCGTGCTGAAAGAGAATGTGATACAGCGGATACTAGCGCATTGTAAAGAATTAGGCTGTATAACTGCCGTTGATCCTAAGAAGAAGAATTTCCTCTGTTACAAGGGAGTAACAGTATTTAAGCCCAACCTGAAAGAGGTACGAGAGGGTCTCTACCTGCCGGTTGAGAATGCCACTGAAGCGGAGCTAGGTGAAGTGCACCAAAAATTAAGAGGCGCACTGGGCCACAGCATCACTTTTATCACTCTTTCGGAGAAGGGAGTTTACTACAATGATGGCAAAGCAGCGGTGATTCCATCGCACCTTCGGAACATATCAGATGTATCGGGCGCGGGGGACACCGTTATTGCAGCAGCCTCGCTTATTTATGCTGTCAGCAAGGATGCAGGTGTTATGGCTGCCATTTCCAATATAGCCGGCGGACTGGTATGTGAAGAGGTGGGGGTAGTGCCTGTAGATGCGGCACATTTGAAAAGGGAATGTATTGAGTTGCTAACAAAATAAAAGAGCTGCCTTATGGCAGCTCTTTCTATATCAAGCTTACTAAGTTCTAATTTTTGGCTACCCTCTGCATAGCCATTTCATCAGCCTTTACATAGTACATTCCCGGAGGTAGAGCAGAAATATTGATCTTTACGTTGTTGGAATGGCAGTTTTGCTCATATACTTTCTGGCCGAGAATATTGACGATCACCACCTTTCTCATTGGTTCTACACTTATGAGGTTCAATTCTGCAACGGCAGGATTAGGATATATCTGCAAAAGCGGCTGGATATTAATTTCAGCAGCACCTTTGGAAGATTGCGCGGAAGCCTGGAAAGCTGTGAAAACAGACAGGCAGGTGAAAAGTATACATTTCCTCATAGCTGATCGTTTTAGATAGTCATTATAAATATAGGGAATATAAAATAAATTTAGCAAAAAAATAATTTGAAGGGCTTGTTTACGGCTCTTTTACTCATTATACCACACTTCCAGCTCGTTTTTCAACCACAATTCCCGGGCATGATCGCGAAATAGCTTGGGTCCTTTTGCGAAAGCATCGTCGGGTTTGTATTCACCGCCAAAGACTTCGTGCTCTGATACCTGCACCTTGTTAGTGCCTCTAACTGCATACTTCTGCCTGCCCTCATACATTACGATCTTCGTATCGCTCGGCCCCAGATCGCCCCGGCAGGCTGACTTATACATGGTCCATACCTCGGCCGTCCCGTCTTTATCAAGGTCCGTAATATGGAAGGTGTTTTTAATAAAGTGCAGTTGTATATCCAGGGGACAATCGCGGATACGGTCGCTTATCTTCCAGTCGGGGACTGATTTTCCATTCAGAACAAGATAATGCTGTACCGCCAGGTCGGCATTTCTGCCCTCACCGCTGATTGATTTTTTAGCATCGTATTCCGGAGTTTCGGTGGTGACAACAATATTATCACCTGACTTGTCGGTCCAGCGGACAGCATTTTTGATACGTCCTTCATACAGGATGTCCTTAGGTAAAGTCTTAGAATTGAGTGTAACTATATTCAGTTTGGCGGCCGGCTTTTCTGTTTTGCTCTTAGCCTTCTTTTTAGTGGTTGTATTTTTCTTTTGTGCATCAGCAGTAAAGCACAGAAGAAGTGCTGCAATAAATAGTAGCTTATTCATTGTAAGTGATTGACAACAGTAAGATACGAAAGAAGTGGGACTAGTTACTTAAGAACAACTTGTTTATTCGAGGCTGAATAAACCAAATTCCGATGGGAAAGAAAATGATCAGGAAAAAATCTCCAAAGCATTCGCCGAAAGTACTTGGTCTCTGCTGCTCGACGGTCTTAAGAGCTTTGACCACGAAATAATAAGAATACACTGCGCAAAATAAATACACCGGTGCCAGCAAAAATAATGGCCAATCAGAATTTGAGAAGCTTCCTGATGCAGTTTTTTCTAAGTACATCTCTGAATAAACGTACATAATTGTCATAGTGATCGCAAGGAGACTCAAACACAGCTTAAAATAAGCGGTATTTAATTTCAGTTTGGAGGGTAAAATAGAATTGAGATAAATACCAGCAGAATATATCCAGCCGAAGTAGAAAAAAAGAAAAGTAATATTCTTTAAAAGAGTCGCGGTGAATATCCCAAACGGGCTACCCGAAGTGAATTCAGTTATAAGAAAACAAACTAGTTCAACAAAAAAAGGAGCAAAAAGCATTAACAGGAAGATTTGCCAATGCCTGGCTCTCAAAAAGAAGGTCATAGAATATTAGATGTTTGTTTAGTGTAAATAGAAGAGTGCGTTACCTATACCCCGCTAATACTTTTTATGTTATGCTCCTTCAGATAGTTCTGGAAGCCCTCCAATTGGGCACCTTTTAGTACACGAGGGAATTTATTCATACCGCCTTCTTTGCCAATAGAGCGGAGGTAGTCGTAGAAGATTTTGGAGGGTAATACCTCTACAAATACTTCTTTAAGCGCAGAGGTGCGCTCAACGGCGTAGTCGTCATTTATTTCGCAAAGAGCCTCGTCCATTACCTGTTTTATACGCGCTGCATCTGCAGATGCATCATCGCATCCTATATACCAGCGGTGGGCGAAGAGGTTATCATGTTTAAAACCTGCCACTGCAAACTCACGCACGGTAATTCCCAGTTTCTGGGAGGCTACTTCTATGGCCCGGTTCATATTGTCAACAGACATATGTTCACCGCAAAGGCTG
>DASPNB010000323.1:0-3199 GCA_035626755.1 Flavipsychrobacter sp. | reverse complement strand
CCGGCTGACATTCTGTAGGAGTGATCAGTTGCTTGTCGCGGAAGTCAGGAACACCGTCACCATCTGTATCCATTGGGCAGCCATGGCTGTCAACAGCTACACCGGCAGGAGTACCAGGACATTTGTCGAATTGGTCAGTGATACCATCGTTATCAGCATCTGGCAGAACCGGCTCCGGCAGCAGCATGTGACGTGGGTAGTTAAGTTCGCTGTAAGCGAAATCAAGCGGGTTGATCCAGTACAGCGGCTCAACAGACTTCTTAGAATTACCCAGGTTGAAGTTCAGACCCAGGGAGAAGTAGTTGATGATGTCATTGTTCTGAGTCTGGATCGGAGAACCGAAAATCTGCTCAGCCCAACGCTGACCGTCTAACAGGTCTTCGTCGTTTGGCAGAGTGATACGATCTTCGATAGAAAGGTTAACTCTTTTACCAAGGCGGAATTGGATACCACCACCAATGCTTGGAGCAAATACAGCTGTCTGGCCGTTGAAGATAGAACCACGGCGACGATCTGCTTCACTTTCAGCATAAGTTTCGTAAGTGTCGTCCATGCCTGTTTGCAGACCTTCGCGGATATCGTTACGGTTTTCATAGATGCGTTCAACACCTACAGGCACCATATCGTCGAAGTTATAGGTATCACCCGCAGTAGGATCGCCGGCATCGTTATTCCTCGCATTCACCTTAGTGATGTAAGACAGAGCACCGATACCTATGAAACCATAGATAGACATACCTGTACGAGCCTTATGGAAACGTATATTGTTAGTAGCAGCTATCAGGTCGAAGTTCAGCTGGTGAGACTCCATACGATAGTTGTAGTAAACCTTTTCGGCAGTAGCACCCTGAGGGTTACCGGCTGCGTTATAATAGCCATTCCAAGCCGGATTGTACTTATAGTTATAAGCTTCCTGCCACTGAAGGCCTTTGCCTATACCGTAGTTATACTGAAGGCGGGTAGAGATTACATAACCCCAAGATTTGCGAACGTGAGCATGAAGGCCGAAACCACCTTTTCTCCACAACATCAGGCTCGGTACGTCACCGATGACATTGTAAAGACCACCCCCTATACCAATTTCCCACATGTTGCGTGGCTTGGCAGGAAATACATACTGGTGATTGAGGAACTTCCTGTGTTGCTCCATACGAGCGGCCGGTACGTAGCTCGAGTCTAATACATCATAGTTTTGACCACGGTACGTCATATCGCGGCCAGACCACTGAGCACTTCCGGATGGACTTTCTTGTGCAAAGGCCGACTGAACTCCGATAACAGAGCATAGACCAGCAAGCAATAGGTACTTTTTGTTGACCATAACAGAATTGTTTATTTAAAGATTTTGGTTAAATCAAATATGCGACAAAGGTATAGTACACTTTTAAAAAAACAAAGAATAAAAAACAAAAATATTTTACTCCTTTTTTTAGAGAGCGTCCCAAGCCTTTGTTAAAATGCTATGCCAAAAATAAAACAACTATTTCTATATTTTTAACATTTCTTTGTTACTCGTTTGTTATTGCACCTTTTAAATGGAATTAGTACAGAAGGTAATAGGCCGGGAATTAGCTGAATTTGAGAAGAAGTTTGCAGACAGCGTGAAAAGCTCAAATCCTTTACTGGACAGGGTTATGCGCTTCATCATCAAGCGAAAAGGCAAGCAAATGAGACCTATGTTCGTCTTCCTTTCCGCCCATATCGCAGCCGGCATCAATGAATCAACTTACCGGGCTGCCTCCCTCATTGAACTGCTCCATACTGCCACCCTTGTTCACGATGACGTGGTAGATAATGCCATGATTCGTAGAAATTTTTTCTCAATAAACGCATTATGGAAAAACAAGATAGCTGTTTTGGTGGGCGATTACCTGCTATCCAAGGGGCTTTTGCTTTCCCTTGAAAATGACGATTACCAGATCCTGAAACTCACGTCCCGCGCGGTAAAGGAGATGAGCGAGGGCGAGCTTCTGCAGATGGAAAAGGCTCGTAAGCTAGACATAAAAGAAGACATATATTTTGAGATAATACGTGCGAAAACTGCTTCACTTTTGTCGGCTGCCTGTGCCGCAGGCGCGTTTTCGGCCACTACAAACCACGAAATAGCCGAGAAATTCAGGCTTTTTGGCGAAAAAGTAGGCATTGCCTTCCAGATAAAGGACGACCTGTTCGATTACGGCCAGGATGACGTGGGAAAGCCCCGCGGAATAGACATAAAAGAGAAGAAAATGACACTCCCGCTCATTTACACCCTGCAGGTGGTGGAAAAAGAGGTGAGGCGTAAGATCATCTACATTGTAAAGAACCAGAATACCGATAAAAAGAAGGTGAACGAGGTTATCAGCTATGTGCAACAATCAGGCGGGATAGCCTATGCCCACGAAAAAATGAAGCAATACCAGCGGGAGGCGATCGACATCTTACATTCCTACCCCGATACTCCTGCCCGCCAGGCAATGGAAGAGCTTGTTAACTACGTGATAGACAGGAAGTATTAACCCCCTGGCCCCCTGAAGGGGGAACCCGCACTTTGAGTTGCTTGCGTTTATGCAATAGTACACTGATAGGTATATCACCAATAAGTAATCCACATTAAAAGGCTTCCGCAGCAATTGCATGTAAATTTGCAGTCGCAAAACTATGAGCAAACAGAAAGAGGCAATACACAGCAGCGGAAATATTGAGGTGCTCGGGGCAAAGGTGCATAACCTGAAGAATATTGATGTCAGCATTCCAAAAAATAAACTGGTTGTTATAACCGGTATCAGCGGCAGCGGAAAATCATCACTGGCTTTTGATACCATTTTTGCAGAAGGGCAAAGACGATATATGGAGAGCTTTGCTGCTTATGCAAGGCAGTTCGTAGGCGATCTTGACCGCCCTGATGTAGACAAGATCACGGGACTCTCCCCGGTGATATCCATTGAACAAAAAACAACCAACCGTAATCCGCGCTCAACTGTAGGAACGGTAACTGAGGTATATGATTTCATGCGCCTGCTTTTTGCGCGCGCCGCTGATGCTTATTCTTACAACACAGGTAAGAAGATGGTCAAGTTCAGCGAAGAAGAAATAGTGACACATATCCAGGAACACTTCAAAGGGCGGAAAATAGCGCTGCTTGCTCCTGTTATTCGCGGCCGCAAAGGGCACTACCGCGAACTATTTGAACAACTGCGCAAACAAGGCTACATTAAAG
>DASPNB010000322.1:0-6817 GCA_035626755.1 Flavipsychrobacter sp. | reverse complement strand
GGTTGCAAGTCCCCAGCGTATATCTGCACCCATGCGCTGGGCTTGTTGTTCAAATTCAACCATCATTTCAGGGCCCATGATCCCGTTGGGGTAGCCCGGGTAGTTTTCTACATCAGTAGTAATGGTAAGCTGCCCACCGGGCTGGAGACCCTGGTACAGCACAGGCTTCAGGTTGGCACGCGCAGCATAGATGGCTGCTGTGTAACCGGCGGGACCTGAACCTATTATAAGACAATGTACTTTTTCCGTGTCCGACATAATTCAATATTAGCTTACAAAAATGCGAAATCCAAACGATCTGAACTGATCATTTTATCTACATAGCTATTCACAATAATTATCCGTTGGATATTTTATATATGAGGGAAGGGGTGGAGGTCTATTTGTTCCTGAACTCCTGCAGCTTGATGTAGAAGGTGCCATAACCGGCCCAGATACCCAAGGCTCCATTATTAAAGTTGGAAGGTAGGTTGGTAGGTGATGCAAAAGGGTTACCAACCACATTGACAGCAAACTGGTAGGTCTCCCAGAATTTATAAACATTGCGATCTATGGCTGACCATTTTAATGTAAGGGAATCGCCATATAGCGGATAAACACCGGCAGAAGTGTCTTCGAGCGACCTGCTATAGCCAAATCCAATGCTGATGCGATGCAGATAGGTACCATTCACCCCGAGGACCTCTGAAGATGCCACGTCGACCGGGTAATAGGGCTCGTCATTTCTTTTGGTATAATAGCGGAAGAAATTGCCTGTAGTGTCAGGATCTTCAACATTTATATAAAGGGCTACCGCATTATCCGGCGTGTTGGGAAAACGGATGGCGGGTGTGTCGGCATAAAAGCTGTCGACAGGCGCAACGGAAGGTATCGTGGTGGTGGCTTCATATGTCTTGCCTTCGTAGGTGACAGAAAGCCTGTAAGTCTTATTGAATTCGCCGAGGGCTATGGCATTGCCAAGGGTGGCCGTATCGATGCTGTAGAAGTAAAAATTGGCCCCTGTGGTGTCCAGGTTATATTCCCTCAGTGTGTCGGTGATCGTTCCGTCGGAAATGATCACCAGGGCACCGTGAATGAAGTTGTTCTCCAGGGTTGCCAGGTCAACTTTGGAGAAGAAACCCATGGACTTGGTGATCATCACAAAAGGAGGGCGGTCGTTCTCTATTTGTCCCTCTATGACAATGGAGGTAGCGCCGGGGGCGATATTGATCTTTATCTCTTTTTCACAGGACTGGAAAATGGAAAAACACAAAAGAAAAACAGCAACACCTAATATTCTTAAGGTATTGCTGCTCGCTAATTTTATGGTCATAAAGCCGGGGCTGTCTTGCTAGTAAAGCAAAGTTAGGGAAAGTACTGCTCTGCGGGCAAATTAATTTCCTACGGCATATTTACCGTCCGGCGTATATATTACGGGGAATACTTTATGATTTTTTTCAAAGTAGTCGTACCCGGCCTTCAGGTTCACCCAGAACTTCTGTTTTTCCTGCTCTGTTGAGTACTCGCGGCCGAGGAAGTTCAGGCCTGACTCATTGAAACGGGTGGGGAAGATATGCACGGGTATGTAGGCTTGGCCGTTCATTTTGGCATTCAGGCAAAGTACGTAAAGCTCCTGTATAATGTCATCAGTCATTGGCATACAGCCAACTGTAACACAGCCGCCGTGGATGTAAATATCACCGCCGGGCCTGCTGTGGCTGCTGAGAATCTGATCAGAATAATTGGGATAATTGATCAGCATAGAGAGATAGTAGTCGCTGCGGGGGTTGAAATCTTCAATAAAATAGAAACCCTCCGGTACCTGGCGATCACCCTCAACACGCTTAGGGCCTAGTATGCCTGAAAGAGCACAGATGCGGTATTGCTTTATGAGCTTATATTCCTGTTCAGGCTCGTTGCGCGCCCAGACCTCCATCTCGTTCTGTGACTTAAAGGAGCGTATATAGATGTCTTTAGGAGGATATGAAACACCTTTCTTCTCAAACATGTCGCGCAGGCTCTCATTATACTTAGTCCAGGCCTGGGAAACACGCGTAAAAGAAAACTGGAAATTACGGAAGGTTTGATCATCCTGGGCGGACGCCTGAAACGAACACCCGAATGCCACCAATACTATCAATAAACTGCTCAACAGTTTTTTCACCATAACCCGATCGTTGTTGTTTTGTAAAGCCTTGTTGTTCAAGACAAATATATAAGCTTTAGGTTTAAATTTTTGCTAAAAAGGGGTAAAAGCCCCGTTTGTTGGGGCTTTTACAAATATATTACATTAATAATGAACGCATTAGAGATTCCCGCGTTTTGCCTGCTCTCTTTCTATTGACTCAAACAGGGCCTTAAAATTGCCCGCGCCGAAGCTTTTGGCGCCCTTGCGCTGTATGATCTCAAAGAAAAGAGTGGGGCGGTCTTCCACCGGTTTAGTGAATATCTGGAGGAGATAGCCCTCATCGTCACGGTCCACAAGGATCTTTAACTCCTGCAGAGGAGCGAGGTCTTCATCTATTTTGCCAACGCGGTCGAAAAGTTCTTCATAGTAAGAATCAGGGGTGTCGAGGAAATCCACACCACGGGCTTTTAATTCGCGGACAGTTTTGATGATATCGTTGGTCGCTATAGCAACGTGCTGCACACCTTCGCCTTCGTAAAACTCGAGGTATTCTTCAATCTGCGATTTCTTTTTCCCTTCAGCAGGCTCGTTGATAGGGAACTTAACGTAGCCGTTACCGTTGCTCATTACCTTACTCATAAGGGCGGAGTACTCGGTGTTGATCTGCTTGTCATCGAAAGTGAGAATGTTGGCAAAGCCCATTACATCTTCGTACCATTTCACCGTTTCATTCATGCGGTTCCAGCCTACATTACCTACGCAGTGATCAACGTAAAGCAGGCCCACATCAGTAGGATTGAAGCTGCTTTTCCACTCTTTATAGCCGGGAAGAAATGGGCCTTTGTAGTTCTTGCGCTCAACGAACATGTGTATCGTTTCGCCATAGGTATATATACCCGCCATTTTCACTTCGCCATGTTCATCGGTGAGTGTTTGAGGCTCCATGTATGATCTAGCACCACGCTTAGTAGTTTCTTCGTAGCTCTTATAAGCATCATCCACCCACAGCGCCAGTATCTTTACGCCGTCGCCATGTTTGTAGATGTGCTGGTTGATTGGGTTGTCGCTCTTCAGCGGAGTAGTAAGCACGAGACGGATCTTGCCTTGCTGCAGCACATAAGATGCGCGGTCGCGAACACCTGTTTCAGGGCCGGCATAGGCTAATGACTGGTAGCCGAAAGCAGCCTTATAATAGTAAGCTGCTTGTTTTGCGTTGCCTACATAAAATTCTATATAGTCGGTACCGTTGATCGGTAAGAAGTCCTGAGCTTGTGCCATTTTCTGGCTTACTGATAATGTTTCCATTATTTGAAATTTTAGATTTGAAATTGAATATTGACCATTTGCTTTGGAGTAGAAGGTTAACTCCATTCAGCCATAGCCATCATTCTCAGTAATTCTTTGTTCGTTTCAGTCATTTATTATTCTATCCAGCTAATGATGTATTTGTCGTCTTCTATGTCTACTGCATCCTGTGTCAACTTCAGCGGGTGAAAAGTATCTACCATCACCGCCAGTTCCTGTGTTTCTTTGGCACCGATGCTCTTTTCCACCGTTCCCGGGTGCGGACCGTGAGGAATACCGGCAGGGTGTAACGTTATCATTCCGCGCTCAACGTGTTTGCGGCTCATAAAGTCTCCATCAACATAGTACAATACTTCATCGCTGTCTATATTGCTGTGATTGTACGGAGCAGGTATAGACAGCGGGTGATAGTCGAACAACCGTGGTACAAATGAACAGATAACAAAGTTGTGCCCGTCGAAAGTCTGGTGTACGGGTGGCGGCTGGTGTACCCGACCTGTAATTGGTTCAAAATCGTGGATACTCAGGGCATAAGGATAGTCGCAGCCATCCCAGCCTACCACATCAAAAGGATGCGAGCCATACCATATAGGGTAGAGCAGGCCCTTTTTCTTTACATTGATCAGGAAATTGCCTTTTTTGTCAATCGGTTCCAGGTCCTGTGGCTTGCGGATGTCCCTTTCGCAGAATGGAGAGTGCTCCAGCAACTGGCCATAGCGGCTCAGGTACCTTTTAGGAAATGCTATGGGGCCGAAGGATTCTATAATAAAGAGGCGATTTTCCGGTGTGTCAAAGTCGATCTGGTATATGGTCCCGCGGGGAACTACCAGGTAGTCGCCATAGCTAAAGGGGAGCTTGCCATAGCAAGTCTTTAGGGTACCAGTGCCTTCGTGTATGAATATCACCTCATCGGCGTCGGCATTTTTATAGAAAACGTCTTCTTTAAAGCTGTTTTGGGGGGCGGCCAGGCTTAACTGAACATCGTTGTTGAACAAGACGATCTTTCTGCTATCCAGGTATTCCGGTTGTGGTTTTACCTTAAAACCGGTGAAACTACGGTGCTTGAGTATATTATCAGAGGCCGCCTTGGGGGAAACGTCCTTGGGCTCTTCGGTGGCTATAATGGTAGTAGGGGGGTAAATATGGTATAAAAGGGTATAATCTGACGAAAAACCCTCGGTACTGAACAATTGCTCGGAATACAAGGTCCCGTCGGGCTTCCTGAACTGGGTATGCCTTTTATGGGGAATATTTCCGAGCGAATAATAATGTGGCATTGGTCTGCTTATTTGCTCAAAATTACGATATTAGCTACCTATTCCAAAGCCAATGGATTAGGATATCTGTCATTTATATTGTTTTATAGAGATAATATATAGTTTTGGCCGATTGACCATTTTAAAAACAGCCTGATTTTTTGCCTTGATGCCCAGTAAAGTACATTTCGCCAACGAACTGAAAGGGAAAGAAATAGTTCATTACGCCGATGATAACAGGCTGATTAGCAGTTGGCATAACAAGATCTATATCAATCGCGGGGAGGCAGAAAGGCTGGTAGTGATACCTAATAAAAGTCCTGAAAAGCTCTTGGGTGTTTCCCGGCTGGCCCGCAGGCTGCTTCGCCTTGATAAATGCAATGTTTTTCCCGTTGGTGACGACCTGGTGGTTATAAGAAGGGGGTATGTGTATCACTATGACTGGCAGAACGACCGTCTAAGCCAGGTATTGAAGCTCCGCAATTGCAATAATGTGCTTCACCAGTCGGTGAGCATTAGTCCTGATGGAAATATCTACTTTGGTGAATATGGAGCTAATAAAGAGCGCCGTGCGGTACCTGTTTATAGAAGCAGTGACGGCGGTAAAAGCTGGCAGGTGGTATATGAATTTGAAGCAGGAAAGGTAAAGCACGTACATGGTTGCTACTGGGATGAGGTGGAAAAGAGGGTTTGGGTTTGTACAGGTGATTTTGAGAATGAGAACTGGATACTGTCGGCCGACGAAAACTTTAAAGACGTAGAGTGGGTGGGAGATGGCTCGCAGAAGTACAGGACCTGTAATTTCTTTTTTGAGAATGATAGTATACACTGGATAATGGATTCTCACCTGGAGCCAAGCTACCATTATGCCCTGGACAGGAAGACAAGGAAAATAGAACGGCTGCAGATGTTTCGCGGGCCGGTATGGTATATTAAGAGACTGGACGATGGTTATTACCTTGCCGGTACTACACAGGAAAAGGGAGCCGGCGTGCTGGACAAACATGCACACCTGATGCTATCCAAAGACCTGAAGAACTGGGAAGATATTTACCAGTTCAGCCACGACGGATATTCACGAAAGTATTTTAAGAACGGCATCATATCTTTTGCCGACGGCAAACAGACCAGTAAGAAATTCTACATGTTCTTCGAAGCCTTAAAGGGTTTCGATGGCAAAAGCTTTGAATGCAGCTTACATGACGGTAACGAAAGAAAAGGTTAAGGCGCTATGGAACCACCTGCTGGCCACTAATGCAAAACTTGCTGCATCGTTATACCTGTATGGAGCTGAGCATTTCTGGGAAGTGGAAACACATGCGGTGGTTACCGGGACACAGGCTGCAACTGTGACGCTGGCTGCCTATGAAAAATTTTCCGCAATCACCACTCAAACACTGGAAGATTTAAGACATCTGTATGCCGTTCCGGTAGACGATAAATTATTATTTCATTGGCTGGAGAAGATGCTTCGTTTCGCCGAGATCAATATGAATAGCTTTGAATCTAAAATACCTGCGGGGCAAGACCGTGAAGTATTTACGTGGCTGCTGATCTCGCTCTTCCTGGATGAGTATTATCGCGTGAAGGACGTTCGATTCCTGAATGCAGCCATGAAATTGTTCGATAAAAAATGGTTGCGGACAAATTCAATTCTTGCTGATAACGCAGGCAGTGATGCGATGCAGGGATATGCGGTGAGAAACTATATGCTTATTGAATACGCAATTCATAATCTAAGAAATGTCTAGGGGAATCATCGTCATAGCACCAAGCCCATATAGCCTGATAGCCACCACGGCCTGTGAATTGCTGATGAGAGAAGGAGTGCAGATACATGCGGTGATAATAAAAAAGTTTACCGTGAACCGCTTCAGACAGGAATTCCGTCGCGATGGAAAGCGCTTGCTTAAAAAAATATGGCAGAAGCTGGTGCTTAAGGAAAAGGCTTATGCCGGAGCCTCCGCAGATAATATTATCAATTTCAGAAAAGAACATAATATAGAGTTAAAGGATCTTCGCCACCTGAAGAACACTGAAATACTAAGCACCGATGATTTGAATGGTGAAGGTGCGATAGCCTTGCTTAAAAAGTATGAACCGACTATGTGCCTGTTTACGGGTGGCGGAATTATTCGCGAACAGGTTT
>DASPNB010000321.1:0-4338 GCA_035626755.1 Flavipsychrobacter sp. | reverse complement strand
CCAGGGCGGCTCTGCCAACTTCCGCTATATGTGGAAGCCGAATAAAGATGGCATCCTGAAAGTAATGGCCAATGGTTCTATGTTCAAAAGCGGCGTAAGTACGCCGACGTTTACGGGCGATTCCAGCTCGACGACCAATTTCGACATGACCAATCAAAACTACTATAGCAATATCTCTTATAGGCAGATACTGAAGAAAGGCTGGGGTATTTATACGGCTGCCTCATTCAGCTACAATAAGGAGGATATTCACTTCAATGGTACCCCGATGGAAAACCACGACGATAGGTCTCAATTCCGGTTTGAACTGAAGAAATATGTGAACGCCCGTTTCAGTGTATTGATCGGTACGGAACTTCAGTATTATAATTATGCGAATACTGGTACATATTTTTGGGTTGACACCAATGGTACGTGGAAAAGCGGCACCTATGGTCAGAACTTAAGCGAGAGACAGGCTGCAGGCTTTGTAGAACTTGATTGGGCTCCTGTTTATTGGCTGGCTTTCAGGCCCGGTGTTCGGTATGAGTATAGCGCTATTACAAACCAGAACGCCATCTCTCCCCGCTTTTCGATGGCTGTAAAAGCAGGCGACAATGGACAGTTCTCTCTGGCCAGCGGTATCTTTTATCAGAATGCCGACCCGCAGTATTTTCTCGCGGGCTACAAGCCTAAGATGCAACAGGCGATTCACTACATAGCCAACTACCAGTTCATCAAAGGTGAAAGAACGTTCCGTCTTGAGGCTTATTATAAAGACTATGACCAGCTGGTTCGCGAACTGACAACAACATACAACCCCAATGCGTATCGTGTCATTTTCCCCGCGAACATCTCGGGTTATGGTGTAGACAATTCCGGTTACGGATATGCCAAAGGCATTGAACTTTTCTGGCGTGACAAAAAGAGCATTAAGTTCTTTGACTACTGGATATCATATAGCTACATCGATACCCGTAGGCTCTACAAGAACTTTACTGCGGAGGCTACACCTACTTTTGTTGCAGACCATAACCTGAGCGTGATAACCAAGTATTTCATCAACGAGATCCAGACCAATGTCAGCGCCACCTACGCTTATGCGTCAGGCCGCCCTTACTACAACCCCGACCCCTCTGTAGATTTCATGACCGAGCGTACTAGAGACTTTCACAATATTTCACTCACTGTTAGTTGGCTGCACAGTTTCGGCAAATGGTTCTCTGTATTTTATGCAGGTGTTGACAATTTAACGAATGCCAAAAACGTCTTCGGTAAGCGATATAATGCAACGGGACAGATTATCGGAGATCAACAGCCCGCACTATACAGAACAGTTTTCGTGGGCGTTAATTTTTCATTGAGCGAGTTCAGTAAAGACGAGCTTTAGAACTCTACAGTTATTTAAATCAGGTCCGGGCGCTATGTGCCCGGGCCTTGGCTTTTATCTCATTTTTTGTGTATGGCGGCTTCATTTTTGTATCAATATATATAAAGAGAACTATGAAAGGGATATCCTTCATTCTTGTTTCTGTGTTTCTGTTGGCTGCTTTGAGCTCATCCGGTCAAACGGTAAAGGAGCAAAAAACCACTACCACCACAACAACAACGGTCATAAAAAAACCAGCTATTGTTGGTCAGGATAGCATGAGTAAGAAAAACGCGGAACGTAAGGAATACCAGAACAGGAAAAGACGGCACACGAAGAATATTTATGAAGACAAGGAAAAAAAGTAATCCCTTCCGTAGCATCATAACAATAGTATTATGAAACGGTTAGTAATATTGCTCGCCCTTATAGCAGGCGCTTATATCAGCGCCCGGGCCCAGCTTTGGAGAACAGACAATAGTATACAATCTCATTCGTCTTATGCTAATCAGAATGGTACCTTCTTCTATCAGCCCAATCCAAATGGCAATATGGGCACCAGTCCTAACAATGCTATATATAAAAACCAGAGCGAGTTTTACAACAAGGACAACTATCAGCGCACTCTATTCCCTACGGCCAATGGGGTACACTACACACCCGGTAGCCAGGGATATAATTACAACGGCTCCAACTATATCAATAACAATACACCCGGTAGCTACAACAACCAGGATGTAAATGGCAGACAAACTCCAGTGTATAATTACCAGGACGATCCCAACAGGTCCAATAAGCGCTGATTATGCCTCATCCGTTTGCCTTTTAACCTTTCTTTACAGGCGGCTGGAATAGCTTTTTAATACTTCATAGCGTGGCAAACATGAATTGTGAACGAAAAATGATGTTATGAAAAAGTTGATACTGGCGCTGGTTTTATTAGGAGCGGGATTTTTAAACGCCACAGCGCAATCGAACAGCAAGTATGCTAAGAATTATAAAGTATGTAGGGCCGATGACGGTGCTTATGTAGTCTGCAGTGATGACCGCGGCGAAAATCTTCCTATGGGAACCCGTATATCCTCATATGCGGCTACAAGGCCTGTAGCAGTGCCGGCAATACCCGTTACAGTCCCACGGCCTATTTCACCTGCCGTCTCCTATCCTAACGAGAAAGTGGGGTATAGGTGGGATAGAGCTCAAAAAGTTAAGGTAACGTATGAAGATGTGGATGGTACTATTATAGAAGAACCGCGGGCACCGGCTTACGGCCGGCCTAGCCTTCAGTATGACGGTCCCGACAGGAATGCAGCACGTAACCTGAATTATGGTTCCGGACAATATGTTCCGCCTTCAGATGGCACCATTCGTTAAAATATTTATAAGAAATAATAAAATGTAACGGCCGGGTTTTTAAAATCCGGCCTTATTTTATAACTTTAGACACTTGTCTATATAATAGGAACAAAACAATATTAGGTTAAACAACAATCAATTAGGTATGAAAAAGATATTTTTCACTATTGCTGCGCTTCTCGTGATGTCGGCTTCTGTGTTTGCAAAAGGTGAGCCTTCTAAAGATCCCGGGGCTCCTACCGGTTACCCTGATGCTAAAAAGGTAACTCCTATTAAAGTAACTTATGATGATGCCGATGCTCAGGCAAGGGCTATTCTCGACCCAACAACGCTTGCTGCACAGGTAAAAGTAGGAGACACTACAACAATGTGGTTCAGGCAAAATGTTGAAGCTGAACGCCACCATCATCGTCATTACTTCGAGCACATGGGCGGCGAATCAAATACTCACGCGCTCAACCTTAACTACGGTAGCAACGCTGTTCTGCCACCGCTGCATGGTTCAATCCGCTAATTAATTTTAAAGCAAAATATTTAAGGGCTGCAGATATTGCAGCCCTTATTGTTACGTGTTGTTTTAAGTGGATTATCGTGCTATCCAGCCTTCAGGATCCATCTTGCTCGCTCCCTTCCATACCTGGAAGTTGATCACGTTGTCTCCTTCATCATTGGCACCGACCACTCCTATCGCCTGCTTGGTATGCACATTGTCACCTTTCTTCACTTTCGTGCTCTGGAGCCCTGAGTAGACAGTAAAGTAATTTCCGTGCGTTACAAGTATGTTCCATCCGGCGCCCGATATATAGAACACGTTAGCCACTGTTCCGTCAAATACGGCACGCGCTATCGCATTGTCATCGGTACGGATGTTCACACCGTAGTTATCTATCATTACTTTGGTTTCCACCGGGTGAGGGTGCCTGCCGAATCTGCCCGATATAAAGCCTTTCTCTACAGGCCATGGCAATCTTCCCCGGTTAGATTCAAAATTGCTTGCCAGGGCGGCCGCTTCCGGAGTCAGCGATAAATTAACCGAGGGCTTGCGAACAACGGTTCGTGGCTGGTTTACATTGGCAGCTACAGCATCATTGTTGGTAGCAGGTTTGCTTGTCCCTGTATTTGCATTGGCATTCGGGTTGCTGCCGCTCGTCGTGCTGGAACTTATCGTGCCAGGTTTGCCGGCAATGGGAGTATTGGCAGCTTCACTGGTGCCGAACCGTACCGTGTTCTGGCTGGCAGCCGCAGCAATTCTCTTTCTTTCTTCCTCGTCTTTCTTTCTTTGCTCTTCCTCAGCTTTTTTACGGGCCAGCTCTATCTCGCGGCGAATCATTTCATTGATCGTCTTATCCAGTTGCTTCGTTGCTTTCCTGTTTTTGGCTATTTGAGCCGTCAGGTCCTTCTCTCTTCCTTTCAGTTCATTCACTACCTGGTTGGTCTCACTCGTTTCACGCTGCAGCAGCTTCTTTTGCTCGTCCTGTTCTTTGAAGAGCACATCTTTTTGCTGCCTTTCGGAGTTCAGCTCTGTAATTTTCTTTTCTATCTGTCCGCGGGTTACATGTATCTGGGCCACCTGGTCTTTGCGATAATCGTTATATTTTTTCAGGTATTTAGCCCTTCTTATCGCATCATTAAAG
>DASPNB010000320.1:0-16835 GCA_035626755.1 Flavipsychrobacter sp. | reverse complement strand
TGCCAGCAGTTATCGCCATTTGATGCCCGAAATTCCTGGAGAAGCTGACAAAGCGAAGTTTAGGGTTTGCGGCACAGGCCTCCTGCAATTTTTGCAGGCTGCCGTCGCGGCTGCCATCGTTTACGAATATGATCTCGTAATCCACGCCTATGCCGTTGGCGGAGTTCACAAGGCGTTCCACCAACCGGTCAATAATTTGATATTCGTTAAACACCGGCACGACTATCGATAAGGTTATTTTACTTCTGTCCATAGATCAAATATATTATTGCTTTGCCAGAAAATTCAACGGTAAGTGCCTATCACAGGTACCAAACGCTCCTGACGCATGCTAACGGGTCATCCCATGCACCTGATAAATTGTGGCTTTACCCCGTTGTTCCACAACGTGTGTGTCATAATGTATCTCCATATGGGCTTTTACACTGTCATTATACACCATCAACAAGTCGTTGGCTGTCAATTCGCGTTCGTCTTTTAGCTGTGTTACAGGTATATTCTTTAACCGGCAAGCCTTCATATACCACTGTAAGGGACTTTGAAGGTCTTCGAACACAACTTTCATTCGGTGTTCGTGCGGGTAGCCCTCCACCAGCATTTTTTGAATTATTATCCCCGCATCATTGGGCCCTTGCAGCCATCCTTCTTCCCTTATGGGAGTAGTGGCATACTTAACGATTTCCACAAATGGACCGATACAAATGAGAACCAGGAATACGTAGGGCAAGATCTGCTGGCCGAAGCGCCACTTCAATCCCGGGAAGTGGCATAGTATCCGGCAGGCAGAATATATAGGAATAGCAGCGATGATAGAGAACAATGGCAGTGCGGGCATAATATACCAGGAATGCTTCGTGGCGCTCCCGGTAATAACGATTAAGTAAGAGAGCGAACATAACAATAAGTACAATCCCACATTACGAAAGGACTTGTATTTGTCTGTGAATATTAAGATTATACCCAATAAAAGAAACGGTAGAAACGGCTTAAAAGCAAAGAGATAAAGAGATCTAAAGTAGAATCCGGGGGGTTGACCATGACCTTCTTTGGCTTCATTGTATCTGCCACCTATCTCGTTTTCCCAAACGGCGCTTATATAGCCATGGTTATATCTTTCGCGGAGCAGGTAGTAGCCAATTACAAACACGGCAAATGCACCCATGGCTAAGTACAGCTCTTTGCTTTTTAGTATGGAAGCGAACTTTCGTTTGTAAATGGCGTATAGTACCATTGCCGGCAGAAACATTAATCCCGCAACGCCTTTTGTGAGGCAACCGAGTATTAATGCCGCTACGCTAAGCCAAAATTGTCTTTTGCCGCCATTCTCAATGAATGAATAAAAATAAAGAAGACTTATGGTTGTGAACAAGGTCAACATGCTGTCATAGTCGCCTGTCCGCGTTCCATGCTCTCTTATATAACCGGGTGAGCATACCAAGACTATACTAGCAATAATGCCCAACCAAGGTGCATTAAGCTCTCGCCTCGAGAAAAAATAAATAAAGAGACAGGTTAGCAGAGCTGCAATCGCAGTGGGAAGTCTGAAGCTCAAATCGCTGATCCCAAATAAGTTGAACGAAAGAGTTTGCATCCATATCAGGAATGGAGGCTTCGTGCTCCACATTTCGGGAGCATAGTCATAGGTAACAACAACAAGGTTCCCGGTATCATACATTTCTATTGCATTATTTGCCAATCTTGATTCATCCCATAGCATCAATGGGAGCTGATCACCCAAGTGGGCAAAAATCGGCATGTAAGTTACCAGGCATAATATTAGCAGGCCGGCCCAATTACGTAATGGCATTTTTGATCGATAAAATTTTTATAAGCGGAAAATTTTATGCAAGGCGGGCATAAATTTATCTCATCGCTAATGTACGATTTATATAATATTACGGCGGGATGCCGAAGTTAGAATAAAGACGCAAAAATGTTTTGCTTTTTGCAGCGAGTTCTACAAGGTTGCCAATGAGTTCATCTCATCGGTACAACTATTGAGAAAGGCGGTTATTTTCTTCCGTTTACCAGGTATACTGTTGCTTTATCATAAGTTGCTACTATACGTGCGTCATACTGTTGCTCCATGAATGATTTCAGCTCATCCTGGTAGACTAAGGCCAAAACTCCTTTGTCAACATCCCACTTGTCGACCTTTTTCACAGGAATATTCTTCAATTTGCAAGCTTTTAAATACCATTCCACACCACTTTGGTAGTCGTAGGCGACTAAGCGCATTGGCCGGTCGAACATGTAGCCGTCGTTTATTTGCTTCTGCAGCACCAGCCCAGCGTCATCAGCGGCCTCATTATAAGTAGACTTTTTGGTGTTGATGGCGTAGCTGACCGTTTGACTAAACGGGCTAATGCACAATAGAAATATAAACAGGTGTGGCAAAAGATTCACGTTGAGGTGTTTTTTCCAGAAGGCGGTATCAATCAGAAGCTCACAAATAGTATAGAGGCTGATAGCCGTAAGGGCGCTAAGCAGCGGATACGTTGGAACCATATACCAATCGAGTTTGGTAGCGCCATTGCTCAGGATAATAATATATCCAAGACTACATAGCAGAAGATAAGCGGTTAACTCGCGGATTTGCCGTTCTTTAGATACAAAACCGATGACAGAGCCAACAACGAAGAGAAGGTGCCAAGGCTTGAAGCCGTCTATTGTAAGAAAATTATAGTAAAACCAGCCGTTGCCTTTGTGTTCTTCAATTACTTTGTTATATCTGCCGGTGATTTCGTTTTCCAGAACTGCTTTTATGTATCCCGGATTATACTGTTCTCTCAACACATAATAGCCGACGACGAAAACGAAAAATGCTGCAACACCCAAATAAAACTCTTTCATTTTTAGTATTGTCAATAGCTTTTTCTTAAAAGCGGCATAACCCACGAGCAAAGGCAGAAAGATGACCCCTGCTACACCTTTTGTAAGGCAAGCAAGAATGAGGAAGACAATGGTGGCATTAAAGTACTTTTTGCTGTTTTCGTGTATGAACAGGTAAAAGCACAAAACATATAATGTTGTAAAAAGGCAAAGTAAAGAATCGTAGTCCCCGCTACGGATACTGTGCTGACGGACATAGCCCGGCGTACTCACTAATATGATGACGGCTGCAATACCCCACCACGCTTTATTCATTTTTTTCGCAAGGAACCAATAAAGACACAGGCAAGTGAGCACAGCAGCGAGAGCAGTGGGTAGACGAAAAACAAAGTCGCTGATACCAAAAGCCTTTAGAAATAATACTTGTATCCAGATAAGCAGCGGTGGCTTGGTGCTCCACATTTCCGGCTGGCCGTCGTAGGTGACAACCAATGGATCGCCACTTTCATACATTTCAAGAGCGCTGCATGCTAATCTCCCCTCGTCCCACACTTGAATGGGCATTTCGCCAAGGTGGGCAAAGATGGGTAGGCATATAATTACTAGCAGGATTATTACTCCCAGGTAAGGACGAATAATCATGTTAATAAAGTAAATTTATATGGCCCTGTTAACAATGTTTAAAGCAGTATAATTGTGCAAGTTAAAAAAATTAAATTTATTTGGTCACGATACGAGCTTCGATCATAGGATAAATGTTGGTTAACCTCAGCCGAAAGTTGATGATACGGCTGCCAAAGATAGATGCCTGAAAGCCTACAAGAAAGGCCCTTCAGACAGGGAGGCGATCCTATCTTTATACAAATACCTGACATGACAAAGGACCTGCTTAGAGCAACGTCAGAACAGCTATTGTCTGTGATAACAGATGCCAAAGAAAGATTTAGTGGTATTTCAGAGGAGGATTGGTCGCGTAGGCCGGCACCTGGTAAATGGAGCAAAAAGGAGATACTTGGCCATCTCATAGATAGCGCAACCAATAATCATCAGCGTTTTGTACGTGCACAGTTAGCAGACGACACGTTTATCGGACCATCATACGAACAAGATCTATGCGTCTTGGTTCAGAATTATCAACGGGTATCTACTAAAGATTTGATTGATCTTTGGTTTGCATACAATACGCTCCTGGCACATGTTATCGCACATGCAGATCCTTTAAAGCTCAGCGTTACCTGCCTTATAGGAAACTACGACCCTGTTCCATTTTCCTTTGTTATCACCGACTATGTGGATCACATGATCCACCACCTTAAGCAAATCACCCCGTGAGGGTGAAGGCCTCGCGCGGGTGAAGACCTACCTTTAGAAACATGAAGAAGATTCTTGCAGGCATGCTATCGCTCATGCCATTCTTTGCTGATGCCCAATCCCTGCCACGCCGCAGTTTTCTCGGAATTCAGATGGAGAATATTACCGAAGACGTAAAAAAGCTCATTGGTATAACTGAGAATTATGGCGTACTTATCAATGGTACTGTTCCCGGTTCTACCGCCGAAGCCGCAGGCTTCAAAAAAGGTGACATTCTGCTTAGTATCAATAACGAACAGATACGTAATGTGCAGGAAGCGATAAATATTGTTGCTGCGCAGAAGCGTGAGACAGAATTTACTTATGAACTGCTTCGAGACAGGAAAAAAGTAAAGGGTAAATCAACAATGAAGCCATATCCTTCTGAAAAGTATACCGGCATTATTACGGAGTACACAGAAGTAAAAACCGCTACGGGCTTGCAACGGGTGATTATTACTAAGCCTGAAGGGGATGCGAAACTTCCGGTCGTTGTTTTTATTGGTGGTATTGGTTGCTATTCCCTGGATATGCCGTTTGACAGTACAAGCAGCGAAGTACAGCTTCTTAATAAGATAGCCAGGGCGGGATTCCTGGTCGCGCGAGTAGAAAAGCCGGGGATGGGTGATGGGGTCGGTTTCAGCAAAAAATGCAGCGAGATCAGCTTTATGGAAGAAAAGGATGTATACGTTCAGGCTATCAGGGATTTGAAACTTCGTCCAGATGTGTCGACCGATAACGTTCATATTATAGGACATAGTATGGGTGGGGTTATGGCTCCCCTGGTGGCTATGGAGACGACAGTAAAAGGCATCGTCGCATACGGGACCATTGGCTCCAATTTCATCGAGTATCTTCTTAAGACACGGCGTACCATCGGCGAAGCCTACAATTGGAGTATGGATGAAACGGACACATATGTCAAGGACGCTTGCGAATGTGCTTCGTATTATTTCATTAATAAAATGACTACCGAAGAAGCCGCAAAGAAAAAGGCGATCTGCGGTGAATATCTCAGCGTCTTCGATCTTCGCTCCCGCAAATACAACGACGAGCTCTATGCGCTCAATTTGCCGGCGCTGTGGAAGCCATTCACGGGCAAGGCGCTCCTTGTATGGGGCAGGAGCGACTTTATTTCCGCACGGGAGGACCACGAAATCCTCGCCGAAACGATCAACAAGGCGCACTCTGGCAATGCTACTCTTGCACTTGTAAATAACGCCGATCATGGTATGAACTATGCAGCTGATTTTAGTACTGCTCTGAATAACCCGGGCAAATACAATCCCGAAGTAGGGGAAACAATACTGACATGGCTGAAAGCAAATTCCTGAAATGAGAAAGCAATTTTTTATAGCCTTGCTTTTAGTTGCCATAACCGGCAAAGCGGCGGTTCCTGCATTTCAGACTTTTGTTTCCAGCTTTGTTGTCGGCTATCGGGAATTGCACATCCCCGAAATAGGGTACGGCTATAGAGACTATTTTACGGCGATACCAGGGGCTGAGCAACTAGATAGACAGGAAGCCTTCTTCAAAAAGTATGAGGAAGGTCTGGCTGCATATAAAAGAGCTAAGCTAAGCATACCTGACCGGGTCGTGTACGACCATCTTGCCTACGAAGTCGCGTTTAATCTACAACGTATAAAGCTCGAAAAGGAATGGGTAGCTGCAGGGCGGGAAATGCCGCAGGGTGGTCTTTCCGGTCTTAATAATATAGCAACATGGTATCCATTGTTTGTTCAGAGATTTACAACAGTATCCATGCCTCCTGGGGATGTTCTGGCGTTTGGCGAACAGGAAGTGAGGAAGGTAAAAAGTGAGATAGCGACTCTCCAGGAACAACTCGGGTTCTCCGATAGCGCGACTTTTTACATGCATCTTAATAGTGAAACTTTTTTCATTACTGACAAGGAGCAGCTCCTTTTCTCCTTTGAAGAAATAGATAAATGGGTGAGGCAAAAGCTGAGCGCCTTCATTGGCACATCAGACGTTCCTTTGATATATGCTATGGAATGGCCGGAAGCTACCGCGTTTACGCCTCCTGGCATTTATCTCAATCGTGCCGACAATGCTTACGGCAAAGATGTTTTCCAATTCAATTTCTACAACGGGCGCTACAATAAACGCGCGATGGAGTGGCTTTATATGCATGAAGCAATTCCGGGTCACCATCTTCAATTCTCACTTCAGCACGAGAGTAACAGTTTGCAAGACCTTTTCTTTTATCCCGGGAATTTTGAAGGCTGGGCTTGCTATGTAGAGTATTTTGGCAAAGATGTTGGTCTTTATTCCGATCCTTACATGTATCTCGGTAAATGGGAATGGGATCTTGTTCGCTCCGTACGGCTGGTTTTAGATGTAGGTATTCACTACTATGGTTGGTCGCGCGAGAAAGCCCTGGCTTACTGGAAAAAAGCCGTTCCCAATCAGGATGATATAGCAGAGCGGGAAGTAACACGCGTCACCGATTGGCCCTGCCAGGCACTTAGCTACAAAATGGGAGCCGCCCAAATATTCAAAATGCAGAAATGGTGGCAACAACAGCACACCGGATCGCCGCTGAGCGATTTTAGAAAAGCCTTTCTGGCATTTGGCCGCTTGCCATTACCCGTTATTGAAAAAAACATCTCCTAGTATGAAAGCAGCAATCACTTTCTTTCTTTTGTTGAATACGCTCTATGCCTGCGCGCAGAAGAAGGGGCCGCAAATTGTTGTGTCTGAAGCTAATGTTGAAAGCGCATACCCGCGGCTATCAAAGGATGGTAAGAGTGTTTTGTTCCAATCCAATAAGACTGGCAGCTGGCAATTGCTGATATACGACATAGCGGCAAAGAAGAGCCGGCAGCTGACAAACGGTGCTGCCAATAGTGACTTCCCTGATTGGAGTACTGATAACGAATGGATAGCTTTTGTAAGTGATAAAGACGGCAACGAAGAAATTTACCTTATGGATAAAAGCGGTAAGAACATAAAACGTCTTACAAACGATCCTGCCCGCGATATCCATCCCTATTTCAGTCCCGATGGGAAATACCTGCTCTTTAACTCAAGCCGCGGAAATGGCTCTCTTGATATTTATCGGCTCACTCTTGCTGACGGCAAAACCGAGCGTATTACCAATACCAAGCAAAATGAAACCTGTGCACGATATTCACCCAATATGAAGCAAATTACTTTTCTCCGCAATGATGACCTGGGCGACGATGTTTTCGTCATGGACATGAATACGTTCGTTACCGATAACGTCACCAAGGATCCCTCCATTCGTGATGGCTGGCCTGTTTACGGACCGGATGGCAAATGGATTTACTACTCCTCTATGCAAACCGGCCCCTTCTGCATTTTCCGAATAGACACAGAAGGCAGGAACAAGCAGCAACTGACCTTTGCTGCCTTCGGCGAGGAGGATGCGCGCGTATTTGTTTCGGCCGATGGTCGATCGCTCATTTACAACAAGCGTCTGGATGGCCGCATTGATATTCTGCGTCTTGTTATTTAACAATGTTTATAACATGTGCATTTCGCACGAGCTTAATATCGGCGTGATCTTTGCATAACATAATATAAGTATCTTTAGTAAACTCAAATTCTATTGTATATGTTATGGCGAACATTTAGCGGGCAACCGCTGGCAAAGCCGGTAAAAACAGCAGTAGAGGAGACGATAATCAAGCAAATAGAGGACGGGTACAAGCTGAAAGTATGCATAGGTACCGATTCGCAGGTAAGAGGCGATGAAACCGAGTTTGCGACCGTTATCGTTTTCCTCAGAGAAAAACATGGCGGCTTCATGTATATCTGCAACGAAAAAACCAGGCAACCCTTTACAATAAAAGAACGCATGTTGCTTGAAGTTGCACGGTCGATTGAGATAGCATATGAACTCTGCGACCTTTTTAACCGATACGATGTTGATATGGAGGTTCATGCCGATATCAATACTAATCCCCAGTTTAAATCTAACGAGGCTCTTCGCGAAGCAATGGGATACATCCTGGGAATGGGTTTTGCCTTTAAGGCGAAGCCGGAAGCATTTGCCAGCACCTGCTGTGCTGATAAAGTGATCAGTTAAAAGCAACCACTAACTTTTCTTCCTTTCAGAAGCTTAAAATTTAAGCTTCAGCGACCTTTTCTCCCCTTCCGTTTCGTGTTTTTTACCTGTCTTCTATATTGTCGTCCATCTCTCTTTCTGCTAAAGTAGTTTTGAGGTCGTTTAACCTTGGGTTAATTGATAGAAATACTTCCTCATAATAGCTTGATCTTTAAAGAGATATGGCGGATGCAAATATTTTGTTAAGTATGCTTATTTGTGCTAAATTTATAGTGGGGTAGTTTGCGCTTCATTCTGCCCGAAATTCCTGGATCATGATCAAAAATTACTTTTCACTTTTTAGTGCCTTTTTCCTGTCTCTATCGGCCTGGGCACATCCTACTAATAATTCAGGGGTGGAGTTTGTCCAAAATAAGGGTCAATGGGACGGCGACTTCATATACAGATCCAATACTGCTACAGGGGATATTTTTTTACAACAGTACGGGTTTACTTATGTGGTTGGTAAAGCTGATAATGCTGCAAAGCTTGAAGCTTTTCATCACGGCAGGTTAAAAGAAGAAACCAGCCTCTTTTTCCATGCATATAATGTAAAATTTGATGGAGCTAACCGCGCAACTGTTTCTCACGGCGACGAGTTAGAGACGTATTACAATTATTTTTTAGGAAACGATCCTTCGCGCTGGAAAACAGGCATACATCCTGCAACATCAGTAGATTACCGCGGTTTATACGATGGCATTGATATGCACATTGCGTCTGAGTATGGCAGTATGAAGTATGAATTTACTGTTGCCCCCGGTGCGAACCCCTACATGATTCAAATGACCTTTGATGGTGCTGAAAAACTAAGTGTGAAAGATGGGGATCTGGTGATCGGCACTTCTCTCGGTAATGCCATTGAAAAAAAGCCATATGCTTACCAGGTTGTAAATGGGGTAAAAAGAGAAGTGGCTTGTGACTACAAGGTGAGAAAGAACACGGTGATGTATAGCTTTCCGAACGACTACGACAAATCACTACCCCTTGTAATAGACCCCACCGTAGTTTTTGCAACGTTTACAGGTTCTGCAGCGGATAATTTTGGCTTTACTGCTACTTACGATGATGCCGGAAACTTCTATGCTGGTGGACTGGTAAGTGGCTTAGGTTTTCCTACCGTGGCCGGTGCCTTCCAGGTAACATTCGGCGGCGGTACCAGCTCTTCAGGTACACTTTATCCCTGCGATATGGGTATCATAAAGTTCTCACCGGATGGAGTTAATCGTATTTACGGCACATACATAGGTGGTAGCGACAATGAAACACCACACAGTATGTATGTTGATCAGAATAATAACCTGGTAATTGCCGGCAGAAGTTATTCTGCAAATTATCCTGTTAGCGGTAATGCGTATGACAACAGTCATAACGGTGCGGGAGATATCGTTGTTACCAAGCTGAACGCCGGTGCTACAGCATTGCTTGGATCTACCTTTATGGGAGGCCCTGGTGATGATGGTGTAAACTTTGTTGCTCCTGCCTTCACGCTTGGCCAATTGAAATACAACTATGGAGATGATGCTCGTAGCGAAGTGATCCTCGACAATCAGGGCAACATATATGTTGCTGCCTCAAGCCGCACTTCCGGTTTCCCGACGATGAACGCTACGCAAAACAATTTGTCAGGTACCCAGGATGCTGTTGTATTTAAGCTAAGCCCCGACCTCACAACATTAATGTGGAGCACGTATTTAGGCGGTGCCCAGGAAGATGCAGCCTACGTGCTGGCGTTAGACCCAACTCAGGCTAACCTTTACGTAGCTGGAGGTACCCAAGGCAATGGTTTCCCTTTTAGCGGTGGCACATTGTGGCCATCCTACCAAGGTGGTCCGGCCGATGGATTTATTGCTAAATTTCAGAATAGTGGAGCTTATCCGCTCATAAGAGCTACTTCAATAGGTACTGCAAACTACGATCAATGTTACGGTATCCAAACCGACGCAGCAGGTTCTGTATATGCTATGGGACAATCCTTGGGTGGCCAATTCCCAATAAACAACGTTATTTATTCTAACCCTAGTTCTTCTCAGTTTGTAATAAAGCTCGATGATCAGCTAAGCACTAATATTTATTCTACGGTTTTCGGTTCGGGCAACCCAAATGTTACTAATATTTCGCCGGTAGCCTTCCTGGTAGATACATGTGAAAATGTGTATGTATCGGGCTGGGGTGGAAGACTGGATGCTAGTTTCCCTGCCAGCATCGGGTATTGCACGGGTATGCCAATTACTACCGACGCAGCGCAATCTGCAACGGACGGTAGCGACTTTTACTTCATCGTTTTTTCTAAGAACATTACCAACCTTCTTTATGGCACTTTCCAGGGGCAAAACAATCCTAACGGAGAGCACGTAGATGGTGGTACCAGCCGCTTCGACAGAAATGGTGTTGTATACCAGGCTATCTGCGGTGGTTGTGGTGGTACTACCTTCCCTACTACTCCGGGTGTTTGGAGTCCTACTAATGCCAGTACTAATTGTAACCTTGTTGCTCTGAAAATTCGTTTTGACTTCTTGCCTGTAGAGGCAGATGCAGAAATAGTAGGTGACACCTTTGGCTGTGCGCCGTTTGCCGTGACATTTACAAACAACTCACTAAATGCCGCGAACTTTGTTTGGGACTTTGGTGACGGTAGCGCCCCTTTTAGCGGGGCAGTACCTCCTCCTCATACTTACAATACTGCAGGCACCTATACAATCATGTTGGCCGCCGAGAACGCTAATGCATGCAACCAGACAGTTGATACCGACTATATCACAATTACTGTTGATAGCGGTGGCATCACTGCTGATTTCGCCTTTACAAAGATTGACACTTGCGACCCCTATACTGCAACATTTGTAAATAACTCTATTTACAGCGGTAATCCCGGATCGCAACTCTATACGATCTTTACCTGGAATTTTGGCGATGGCAGTCCTACATACACGGGGCCTAATCCGCCAATGCACTCTTTCCCCGACACAGGTACTTATATCGTGACACTTACAATGCTGGATACTTCCGCTTGTAATCCATTCGATTCCGTCAGTTTACCCATACATTTTAGCAATTCCCGGGTGATAGCGGAAACCTTAGGCGACACCCTTTGCCTTGGAGCGGGAGTGATCAATATGCCGAACCTATCTATAAATGGCACGACTTATCAGTGGTATTTCAGCAATGGCACAACCAGCACTGCAACAAATCCTACTATTCAGTTTGATTCTGCCGGCGTGTACACTGCCTACGTGATTGCAAGTAACCCCGTTACATGTAACCATTCGGATACTTCACCAACTGTCAACATAAGGATAGTTCCTCTGCCTGATGCAAGTTTTGATTTCACCCCTAATCCTCACCAGCGCAATAAGCCGGTGACATTCATCAATACCTCAACCGGGACTATTAGTAGTACGACATATCATTGGGATTTTGGTGACAATACTTCCACTACTGACAAGGATCCTGTACCACATATGTATGTGAAGAAGGGCACTTACAATATTTGCCTTACGGTTTCTAATCCTATAGAAGGTGCAAGCGGCGGTGGCCCAACTAGCTGTCCTGATGTTTACTGTCGCTCTGTTTCTGTTGATATCAAGCCGATTATTGATATTCCCACGGCATTTAGTCCTAACGGTGATGGGGTCAACGATTTCTTATATGTACGAGGTGCAGCCATTGCCTCGCTCAACCTTAAGATATTCAACCGCTGGGGTGAGCTGGTATTCGAAACCAGCACGCTGGAAACGGACGGTACTGACGGCTCTCTTCGCAGCCAGGGCTGGGACGGGAAATTGCGTGGTAAAGAACAGGAAATGGATGCGTATGCTTATGTGCTTAACGCGACATTTATAGATGGCAACAAATACGAAGACAAAGGAAACATAACCTTAATCAGATGATCCCATGAAAAGAAACCTTTTATACCTGATTCTAGCTTTTGCCGGGCTGCCTGCTGTAGTTTCCGCGCAGAGTATGCACTTTTCCCAATATTACAATGCACCCCTGTTAATGAACCCTGCTAACACAGCCCTTTTGCCGGAGCATGATTACAGGATAGGAAGCAACTATAGAAGCCAGTGGGCTAGTGTGCCTGTTCCATATAGCACTTTTTCACTCTACTCTGATATGCAGTTGATAAAGAGCCAGGAAAAATTCAATTGCTTCGGGCTAGGTGCGGCAATATTTACGGATAGAGCGGGTGATGGCCAATTGGGCCTTACCCGAGGCGACCTGTCCTTTGCCTATCATCTCCAGGCAGGGGATAACAGTATTATCTCTTTAGGCGCTTCGGGCGGCTATGTACAGCGTAGCATCAACTACGACAAACTGTCTTACGATTTTCAGTGGAACGGTGAAACTTTCAATGTTAATAATCCCAGTGGTGAGCCCAATAGAGGCATCATAAAAACCAACTACGCAACTGTTGCAGCCGGGCTGAGCTATTCTTATTTCTCCGATGTTATCTTCCTGAAGTTTAGTGGCGGAGCTGCAAACGTGAATCAACCGAAAGAAACTTTTTACAGCACAGGTACAAATGAAGTAGGCCATCGTCCTACTGCCAATATTGACCTGGTAGCTAAACTCAGCTCAAATGTGATTATCAACCCTTCCATTTATTACGCCAATCAGAAGGATGCATTTGAACTGATATACGGTTCGCTCTTCCGTTTCAATATTGAGCCTGGCAAGGCAAGCCCCACCCAACTGATACTAGGTGGCTATCATAGGTTAGGTGATGCAGTGGTAGGTGTTATGGGCCTGGCCTGGCGCGATCTCCAGTTTATGGCGAATTATGACCACACTCTTTCAAAGCTTGCCCCATATAACAATGCCAAAGGTGCCTTGGAGTTTTCGCTGATCTATATGGGTGTTTATCCGTCGAGCTCAGTGAATCGCAAGACCTTAGGCTGTCCACGTTTTTAAAATATTTCTTGATTACGAAATAAGGTTATTATATTTGGCATAATATATATACCGCACGTAGTATGGAAAAAGAAAAATTTAAAGTATTGCTTGTAGAAGATGATACCAACTTCGGACAAGTGTTGAAGAATTACCTTGAGTTGAACGATTTTGTTGTAGAGCTTGCGCGCGATGGTATTTTAGGTTTGGCTGCTTTCCGCAGAGAAAAATTTGACATTTGCTTGCTCGACGTGATGATGCCTAATATGGATGGCTTCACGCTGGCAGAAGAAATTCGCAATGTAGATCCGGATGTTCCGCTTTTCTTCCTCTCAGCAAAGAGCATGAAGGAGGATATCCTCACGGGCTACAAACTGGGTGCTGATGATTATATCACCAAGCCATTTGACAGCGAAGTATTGTTGCTCAAGATAAAAGCAGTTTTAAAACGCAACCAGGAGCTCCAGGAAAAGCAGCATTCCCAGATTGAGTTTACCATTGGTTCTTATCATTTCAATAGTAAGCTCCGCACCCTGGAGCAAAACGGCCAGGCTCAGACACTTTCCCCTAAGGAAAATGAGTTGCTGCTTATGCTTTGTGAATATAAGAACGACTTGCTTCCGCGCGATGCAGCCTTGAAACGCATCTGGGGTAGCGATACCTACTTCAATGGCCGGAGTATGGACGTGTACATTGCAAAGCTGCGTAAATATCTGAAAGAAGATAGCTCAGTAGAAATTGTAAATATCCACGGTAACGGATTCAGACTGGTGGTGCCGGAGTAATGTATTCATAAAATTTTAGGGAGATGCCGGCAAATAGCCGGCATTTTTTCTATGTATCGAATATTTAATGCGAATGCCCGTTCCCTATTTGTGGATAATTTTTTTACAAAAAAGTTCTAAAAAAATTCAAAAAAGCGAAACAAAAATTGAAAAACTGCCGGACAGAATAAAAGCCCGGGGAAAATGGCGGTAAGGGGAAAAATTATTCAAATTCTAATTCCTGTTCCATCTCCTTGCAAATACCGAAGGTCTTTCTGTGATATGGAGAAAGACCGTAAGTTTTTATTCCTTCCCTGTGTGCAGGTGTACCATAGCCCTTGTTTTCATGCCACATGTATTGCGGGTGTGTAGTATGGAGCTTTACCATGTAGTCGTCGCGGTAAGTTTTGGCCAGCACGCTTGCAGCAGCTATCGAGGCAAATTTTGCGTCGCCTTCAACTATGCATTGATGTAATATGCCGAAGTAAGGAGAAAACCTGTTACCGTCTATCAGCAGTAGCTCCGGTCGTATGTTTAATTGATCTACAGCCAGGTGCATAGCTTTAAAAGATGCCTTTAGAATATTGATGCGGTCTATTTCTTCATGATCTACCATCGCAACAGCCCAGGCTAAGGCCTTTCTTTCTATGTAAGGGCGAAGCTTGTAGCGTTCTTCCTCTGTTAATTGTTTGCTATCGTTCAATAAAGGATGCCTGAAGTTCATTGGCAGTATTACAGCTGCGGCAAACACCGGCCCTGCCAGGCAGCCCCTTCCTGCTTCGTCGCAGCCAGCCTCCAATAATTCCTTCTGAAAAAAGCGTTTAAGCAATGGTATTCGTTGTTCTGTCAAAAATAAAGAAATAGACTTAGCAGAAACACCAGGTATACCAATACTTTATACCTTGTTTTCCACAGTTTTATGCTCAGCAGTACTGGCATAATTATGGTGCGGAATAGTAATATGGAAACTACAAAGCTTCCTTTTTATGCCCGACTGGCGCTCAGCCTCCTGGCCATAGTGCTGATATTATTTATTTTAAGCGCAGGGAAGACCATATTCATTCCCCTGGTCTTTGCGCTTTTGGGCTCCGTGCTTCTTTATCCGCTATGTAGTTGGCTGGAAAGGCGATTCCGCTTGCCCCGATGGTTGGCTTCTATCATCAGCCTTTTTACTTTTATCGCTTTTATAGTTGGATTGGTATATTTCTTTATTTCGCAGCTCGTGCGCTTTACGCGCGATTTGCCCCAGATGCAGCGGCGTTTTGATATGTTGCTTTCAGAATTGCAGCTTTGGATACAACAGCATTACAATCTCGATGTAGCCGACCAAATAAGCTACATAAATAAATCTGCCACCACAATTATAGAAACAGTCGCAAACTCTGTAGGAAATACACTTATTGAAGCAATAACTTTTGTTGTCTGGATGATATTCGTTTTCATCTTCACTTACTTTATGCTTTTCCACCGCAGGTTGCTCTATCGTTTCGCCACCAACCTGTTCAAGCCCCGCTATACCGAAAAGGTAGTCGGCGTTGTCAGCGAGACCCGGGGCATGATCAACAGCTATGTTCTCGGTCTCATTACGGAGATGGCCATTCTTGGCGTACTCAATACTATCGTTTTCGGCTTTATGGGCATTCCCTATTTCCTACTGATCGCTGTGTTGGCCGCAGTGCTCAATATTATCCCTTACCTCGGTATTTATACGGCAATGGGTATAGGTATGCTTATTACCTTCGCTCATACTTCCGGTCCGCTGGCGGTGCAGCTTGGCATTGCCATTATCATTATTCACTTTATAGATGCTAATATCCTGCTTCCGCGCATCGTCGGCCGAAGGGTAAAGATGAACCCGCTAATCACCATCATTACTGTGCTTTCGGGCCACCTGCTTTGGGGCGTGCCGGGTATGTTCCTGTTTATCCCAATGGCGGCCATTTTCAAAATTATAAGCCACCGCATTCCCACCTTGCATCCCTGGTGCATACTCATGGGTACAGAGGATGAGGAGAACGAAAAGCCAAAAGAGATATAAAAGAAGTCCCGCATCTTCCAAGATGCGGGACTTCTTTTATATTAAACACTCTTTTAAAAATTACTTCTTCTTTCCCTTAGCACGCTCCATCTGTATCTTCTGCATCTCTTCCATTTTCTGTGCCCACTTCGATGGTGTTGCAGGTTTGTTTTTGTTTTCTTGTATCTGGGCGTGTATTTTTTTCTCGTCTATTACATACTTCTGTATAATGAACTGCTGCAGTATGCTGATCATGTTGGAGAAGAAGTAGTAAAAGGTGAGCGCCGCAGCCATCTGGTTGAACACGCCTATCAGGATGAATGGGAAGATATAGGGCATCCACTTCATAACCGGGTTGTTCGGATCCTGGCTGGTCATGTTACGATTGTATAGCGCGAGGAAGAGGCTGGACGCTGTCATTAGCAGGGTGAACAGGCTAATATGGCTGCCATACCCGGGTATGCTAAACGGCAATGCAGCTATTGAATCATAAGTAGAAAGATCATCTGCCCATAAGAATGATTCCTGCCGCAGCTCTATCGACGACGGGAAGAAGTAATACATCGCAAACAGAATCGGCATCTGGAATAAAGTCGGTAAGCAGCCTCCTAACGGATTCACGCCGGCTGACTTAAACAGTTTCATCTGCTCCATGCCAAACTTCTGCTGGTCGTCGCTGTGTTTGGCACGAAGCTCGTCAATCTCGGGTTTCAACACCCGCATTTTGGCAGCAGACAGATAACTTTTGTACGTGAAGAACGAAAGTATCAGGCGGATGAATATTGTCATCAGTATGATGATGATACCAAAGTTGCCTATAAAGCTGCTCAGTGAATTGAAGATTGGTATGATCAGCCATTTGTTGATGTACTTCACAAAAGCCATTACT
>DASPNB010000319.1:0-2730 GCA_035626755.1 Flavipsychrobacter sp. | reverse complement strand
AATTTACTGAGTGGAAGAACTTGGTATCGAACCCGCCGATAACTCCTGACTTTCTTTGATTCTCTTCCCAAGCCGGGTTGGCCATAATGCCCTCGGCTACCTCGCGGCTGGGGTACTCGGAAATGATGGTCACCGACTTTTCATCTTCTGCTGACTGGTAGATGCCTTTGATAGCGATACCCATATTGGTACGCATCTGTGCTGCGCCATCGAAGGCAGCTTTCCATTTTGCGTAATCTTCTACCTGGATAGAAACCATTGCTGTAACTGACATAAGAGTTTGTTTTTTAGTTTATGCGTGCAAGGTAAAAGGCGGCAAATGAAAAAATGTTGATCTAAATCAAGAACTATGACCGGAGATCTTTTTCCTGATGCGGCTCAGGGTTTCAGTGCGGATACCGAGATAGTTGGCAATAAGGTGTTGCGGCACGCGCTGAATAAGTGAGGGTCTATCGTTCAGCAACCAGAGATAGAGGTTTTCAGGGGTCTCGCTGCGGAGGCGGATGGATTCCTGTATGAGCCGGTTGTGCTCTATGGGATAGCGCAGATCGAAGAACCTGCGGTATTCAGGGAATGCCTGCATGGCATGGTCGCTGTTTTCGATCGTTATCCCGAGCAACTCACAGTCTTCCAGAGCACGGAGGTACATATTGGTTTTGGTGCGAGTGCGCATGCACTGGACCTCTCCCGCGAACCAACCTTCCTCAGCAAAATAAATTGTCTGTTCTTCGCCTTCATCGTTGTTGAAAAACTTCTGCATACAACCCTTCACTATGAAAGGGCTGTATTTCGGAATCTCGCCTGCGCGGTAAAAATATTCGTTCTTCCTGAGGGTAAATGTTTCGAAGAGGTCGAGAAATGCGGGGAAATCAGCTTCTTTAAAGTCGGAATACTGCTGGAGGGCTAATAAGAGAATGTGCTTGTTATAGGACATAGGATAAAGGTAGTATTTGAAGATAATAGTAAACTGTTCTTCGTGACGCGTCCTGACGGCGAAGAGCCGTACAGACGCTATGTGCTAGTGGCATTTGAAATGTTCGAAGGGTTCTTTGCAGGAGTTGCAGCGGTAGAGAGATTTGCAGGCGGTAGCGGCGAACTGCGAGGTAAGCTCCGTATTGTCTGAACCACATCGGGGGCAAGGAACATTATCATCTTCAAAAAGACCAAGTGAGCTGGTGGCCTTTCGGTAGGGAGGTGCGATGCCGTAGTTGTTCAGTTTCTTTTTTCCTTCTTCGCTCATCCAGTCGGTAGTCCAGGCGGGGCTGAGCTGGTTCTCTATGTTGATATTCTTTATTCCTTTGCTGAGGAGTGTCATGCGAATGTTCATTGCAATAACATCCATGGCCGGGCAGCCGCTGTATGTGGGTGTGATGGTAACTTCTACGGAGTTTTCGTCCTTAACTTTTACATCGCGGATGATTCCGAGATCGATGATGGTGAGTACCGGGACCTCGGGGTCGGTAACTGTATTCAGCCAACCGTATATCTGTTCTTTTGTTACCATTTACTTTAACCGCAAAGACGCTAAGCTCGTATCGTGTACCTATGACGCATGCTGACGGCTGAAAGCCGTACAGACGCTATGTAGCATTACCACTGCATATTTGGGTAGGCTCGCTGAACGAACTGTAGCTCGGCGAGAATGTAGCCGAGATGTTCGGTGTGCTTGCCTTCTTTTCCGCCCTGGTGCATCCAGCCGTCGGCGGGTACATCAAGGTTTGCTTCGGAAAATACTGCTGCTACTCTTTCTTTCCAGAGTGATTTGATGGCCGCGAGATCGATTCCGACTACCTTATCTGCTTCTGAAGCGATGAATAATTCACCAGTGAACTGCCAGCGATCAGCGATCGCAGCTTTGATGCGCTGCGCGCTTTCTTCCGTTCCATCGCCCAAACGTATTACCCATTCGCTGCTCCAGCGGAGGTGATAGGTAACTTCCTTGAGTGATTTCTCTGCTATTGCTGCGAGAGACGTATCGCTGCATTTTTGCAGTTCGGTATAGAAGAAGAAATTAAACGTATCGTAGAAGAAAGAGCGGATGATGGTATAAGCCCAGTCTTTGTTGGGCTGTTCTACCAACAGAATATTACGATAATCCCAGCCATCGCGGAGATAGGCGAGATCATCTTCATCTATTTGCTTGCCTTCGGAAATAATCTTCCGGATGGCGCTGGAGGTAAAGAATGAACTTTTTTCAGCTGCTGGCAGGGTGTTGAATTGGTCGGCGGCGTATTGGTACAGGGACCTTGCCTGGCCTAAATGGTCCAAAGCAGTGTTTGTAAGTGCAATGTCCTGTTCAAGAATTGGTCCATGCCCACACCATTCGCTAATTATGTGTCCGAGTATCAAAGCGTTGTCAGCAAGCTGAAGCGTATATTGTAATAATGACCTCTGATCCATTGACTACATGTGCTTTAATTCGTCAGGAAGATCGTAGAATGTAGGGTGGCGGTAGATCTTGTCGGTAGCGGGCTCGTACATAGAGTCAGATTCGTGAGGATCTGACGCATGAATGTGCCGGCTCTCTACTACCCAAATGCTAACACCTTCCATGCGGCGGGTGTATACGTCGCGGGCGTTCTCCATGGCCATTTGCGCATCTGCTGCATGCAGGCTGCCGGCGTGTTTGTGATCGAGGCCGGCCTTGGAACGGATGAATACCTCCCAAAGAGGCCATTCTGAATTATAGTTGTTATCAGCTTGTGACATTATTTATGTTTTATTGCCTGT
>DASPNB010000318.1:0-3296 GCA_035626755.1 Flavipsychrobacter sp. | reverse complement strand
AATTGGTTCCATCCCGATTTCGACGGCAGGTATATGAACGACGTATTTGTCCATATAGGAGTAGTATTGTTGCCACTATCAAGCGCAGTACGCCAGTAATACACTACGCTGTCCTGGTAAGTCATGCTTGGTTGCCATTTTATCACACCGCCGATGCTCGTTGTATTGTGCTGTTGGCGTAGCGGACTGTTGAACTTTTCAGTGGTGTCTATTTCTATCTTGTAGTTTGCATCGGGTCTGAAAGGATTCAGCGTTGAAGCCTTCAGGGTCACTCCCTGCTGACCTACTATGGCAAACTCATGAGGATATATCGGTATCAGCCTGTCTGAATATATGAACAGGTTAAAGATGCCGCCATTGTTAGTCTCAGAGTTTTCATCATACTTATTTTCAGGATCAATAGTAACCCGGTATTTATTCAGACCTATGTCAAAACCTTTGTCAATTGGAATATTAACATAAAGGTCTTTTTGGTTAAACAGGTTCACCATAGGATACAGACCTACGAGGTCGGTAACGCCTTGTGGATTAATATGCTCTATTTTTACCATCACCGTGTCGCTTACAGTAGCGCTCGTATCGGTCGAAGCCTTGCCCAGGTTAAACGCCGTTATATTCAGCTGAAACGAATCCAGCGATGTAGTAACAGTACCCGGTGTGCTCGTTATCGATCCGTCTGATACGTGATAGTCTGGTTTCGGTATAGAGTATACCCTTGTTGCTGGATCACCCAGCAGTATAAAGCTCTCTATCTCCGTAAAGTAGAAGCTGGTAGGATCTTGTATGTTATAGCCCAGTAGTGTGCTGTCATAAGCATAGTTATAGTGGCCACCCAGTGTATTGATGTAGTTGTTCTTTGATATGCTGCCGTAGAATCTCTGCAGGTATGGTTCGTGGAAGCTGGTATATCCCAGGTTATCCTGCGCTATTACCGATATAGAACCACCTTGAGCGTTAATGTAACGTTCACTGATGGTTCTCAGTGTAGTCAGGTTAAATATTTGCGATACGTCGCAGCCCAGGGCCATCAGGTGTGGCAGTCTTGGTAGGTTGTTATATCCCTCAGGGTTGTTCAGGTTAAAATCAAAGTTGCCGGCAGACGCGTGTCCGTGGAAGGTGATCCAATGTACACCGCTGTCTATCATTGCATTTACTAGCTCGCTTCCTGTTTGGTCCAGTGGTGTCGTCGTGTTTTTTGCAACTGTAGTTACAAGCGCTCCGTAATAGGGCTTTTCTATTACTGTCTTGCCTTTGTTCAGGGTATTGAGCAGTGTTGCTTGCAGGCCCAGGTCACTACCACCTGCTATGTGTATGAATGATTTTTTCCACTTTTCACTTTCAAACCCAGGTTGCGTAGCAGGCACCAGCGCAGCTTCATACAGCTTCACTTTGTTTAGGTAATTGGCTATTTCCAGGCCATTCCAGGCAGATATACGGCCTATCCTTATTTTAGCTTTCAGGTCATTTCCAAAGTTCCCCAGGTCCACGTCCGATCCCGGATCTCCGTATGTTGGTACTATAGGGAATGGATACGTTATCTGGTTTTGTTGGTAATCCTTGTACTTATGGTAAAGCAAGCCTCGGCCCAATAGCATCGCATATTCAGGCTTCACGCTCCAGTTAGTATAAGCATGGTGCAGGAAGCTTTTAATAGATAGCGGGTGAATATCTATACCATAGGCAAACTGGTCATACAGCTCTTCTACATCAGCTATTACTACTGAGTATCCGCCACCTTCTGCTGAACTGCGGTATTCCTTGTACTTCTGAACGTAGTCCTGTCCATCACTCGCAGTCCTCAGCTTGTTATGCGTAATGATCACATACTTACCGGGGTTGTTTGAGAAGTTCGTAAAGTTGATCGTCTTCGAAGGAGCAATGTTATTGATGAAATTGCTGTTGTGTGCTACTACTATCAGGTGACGGTCAATCAACGATGGATCAATGTAAAAACGTGTTACTCCTGGAGTCGTCGTGATGTCTCCCGTGTATATCTTGTTGTGGGTCAGATCAAAAAGCCGCGGGCTCTGTCCCCCGGCGTTAAAATTGCTGAACTCCAGGTATTGGCTTGAGGAGTTCGGCTTCAGCATAAATTTAAAACTGCTTTGGCCGCCCAGGTCACAGTTCCTTGCATATACAATCTCAGCCTGGGCAGTACCTATCAGGTTAAAGCCGGTGAAAGCGAAAGGTGTGGTATAGCTGATTGTGTTGGTTGCTTGCAGCAATGAAGGCAATACAGGTATATTCCATTTTTCCACCACAGATGGTTCAGGGAACATTTCCAGCGTATCTATTTTTATTTGCTGGCTGTTGGCATATATCCTTATCGGAAGTTGCATAGCACTTTGGAACATTGCTGCAAGGTTAATTCTTACCTGCGCGTTCGGTCCACCGGCAAACACATTCGGGGTGTTGAGTGTCAGCGAAGCAGGCGATGCCAGTCCGCTTTCATTATCTACCCAGGCTTCTGCCTTATCAAACTGCGATGAGAAAAGGTGATCTGACGCAGAATAAGTCGTGCCCGGCATGCAGTAATTCTTAAAATACTTGCCCGATGTAAACCATACATACTGCTCGGCAGGCGGTGGTGTTCCCGGTATAGGCGTTCCCACCACTGTCCACCTCGGGTAGTTTTGCGTACCGAAGGTCAGGTAATACGAAGCCGTATCAGAGAACAGGCTGATGCTGTCATTCGCATGCCAGTTAGGGTCTTGGTAAAGCTTCTTGTCCAGGTTGCCGTTCGGGCCCTTTCCGTAAAACTCTATGTAGTCGTTCGCACCCAGCGGACCTACAGTAGTCACATACAGCGGTATCGGTTGCCCGTCCCTGTATATCACAAACATGTTGCCGGTTGTAGTAGGCGCTATACCTGCCGCGTCCAGTGTGGCCTTGGTGATTCGATAGATGCCTTCATTGGCGATCTTCAGTTTATAATAAGTTTTGCTGTAATCTATCCATTCATTTCCGAATGTCTGTGAGCGGCTGGTGAGTCCCAACGCTAAAAAACAGCAGATTAAAATACTAAGGCGATATACTTTTTTCATGATCCTGGATGAAAATATTTTACGGGTTACGATTATCATATTCGGCGGTCGATCCTTCTGTTTCTTTGCGGGTGGCACTCTTGTTGATGTCCAGTCGCAATGAAATGATATGTGTATACAGCGGATTTGACTGTGTTAGCAAGCTGGTAAATGCATAGTCCACCATAAAGCCTTTAAACTTAAAGCCAAGGCCTACCGATGGTGAAAACAGGATTACTTTGCTTTGGTTAGTAGTATCTGCATCATCTAGCA
>DASPNB010000317.1:0-2445 GCA_035626755.1 Flavipsychrobacter sp. | reverse complement strand
CAAGGAAGATGTTACCTGTACCGTCATACATTACCGACTTGTATTCTTCTATGCCGTTGCTGCCCCAGTAGGTTCCCCATACCAGTGCAGGATCAATAGTGAGGGTTCCTGCATAGCTGCCTACGTTGAAGCTCAGCACATCGCCCTCCAGGTTAAACGACGAGGCCACTTCCTTACCCTTGTCATCAAAAGAGTAGGGGGCTTTTTCCTTTACGGTACCCATGGGTGTGGTAGCAGTAAGGCTTCCATCCCTGTTCACTTCCAGGCCGGTAGCGCCGCCGTATTTAAATTTGATATTGGCAGGGTTACCACCCGGCCTTACTACAAATTCATACTCCACGGCATCACCCTTGGTATATATCACCCAGTCGATGGAAGGGTAGATATCCTTATAGGTGATCTTACTGTAAGTGTGGGCAATAATTTCTTTCTCCTGCCTGCCCTTGCTGTTATGAGCAGTAAACGAGCGCTCGTAAAAACGCGAGTAAAAATCCTGCTGCTGTTCGGGGATGGCTACGGCATGAGTGTTGGCCCCTACCAGCTCTACATCCATGCGATACATGCTCCATTGCAGTTGTTCATTCTTTTTACCTATGAACTCTGGTTTGCGCATATCGCCGGGTGCAGCTCCCGGGTTCAGCAAGCGGCTGAACTGGTAGTGCAGCTTTCCATCGCCTATAAACAGCGTCATGCCTTTTGAGCTGATGGAGAAATCAATGTCTTTTCGTTCGTTATGGAACTGGTCCACTACCTGTCCTTTGTTTTCTGCAAAGGCAAAGACTTTAACAGGGGCAGGGAGGCAACCATCAGGCTTAGGATAAATTTCTGCATATTAAGGGTGTTTGCTGCAAATATAGACACCCGATACCATACATAAATCCGCAGAACACAATTAAATAACAGTTGCTATTCTATATTGTTTTACCTGATGTAAAAAGGGGTGAAAGGACTTGGCAAGAAAAGCTCCCGTCCTGTTTTTAGAAGGGGTGGTCCGCAGCGGGTGAGCAAACAACATGCGTGTTATGCGTAAATAGAATACCCGTCGCTTTAATCAACATCAACAAAAATTGTGAACTTAACCGAATCAATATTTAATGTCTTCCTCACACGATTGAAGTCCCCCGCCGATAGCGGACCAATTATCCCCAACTCCGGCCAATGAGTCTTTGTCCTCGATATGGGTACTATGTAGTATTTCAAACTATTCGAATCTGGTGAATGCTGTTTGGCGATTATATACTTGCTATTGAACCCCACTGCTGTCACTGTCATTGGTACAATGCCAAGATGATCGCCATTCCCCAATTTATATGTCAGTTCCATCTCCCGGTTGATATTGTCGAGCGAAAATAAATAGTAGTCACCTGTAATTTTAGTTTCCGAAGTACAAGCTTGCATGAATAAACACAGCGCGCATGCTATAGCAAACTTTATTCCATTCACGGTCTGCATAATTTCCAATAAAAGTAATCCTACTTGTCCATGTTCAATGAAAAATAAAAAGCTCCCCTTCTAAAAACAGGAGGGGAACTGAATAAACTTTTGCTGCTTGCAACAAAAAGAATACAAAAGCTAGGACAGACAATCACAATCAGAAACAACAAAAAAAGTTACCCTCCCGTGGTTTCGGCTTAGGCCGGGGCGGTCCGCGCTCACTTATCCATTAAAAAAAATTGGAAATTGAACTAAAAATGATTTAATTTTAATATCAGACTAACGAATGGCAAAATTTCACCGTCTGTTTAGTAAATCAATATCCTCATCCACAAAAAAGTAAACCTATGAAAAAATTTACACGCAGTCTTATTGCAGTAGCGCTATTGCTTATTACAGGTTTTTCTGCCCAGGCGCAGGGAATGATGTCAACGCTTGTAGGTGCAGGAGGCATCGGGGCCGGCTATTCGGGTGACGGTGGCCTTGCCAGCGCTGCACAAATCAACAGCCCCAACGATATCTGTTTTGATGCCAACAACAACCTCTACTTTGTAGATAACAACAACTACGTAATCAGGAAGATCGATGCTACTACAGGTATCATCACAACAGTGGCCGGCAATGCCACGATGGGTTATTCAGGCGATGGGGGCCAGGCTACCGCAGCGCAGTTCACTAATCCTGCTTATATGTGCATCTCGGGCAATTATATGTATGTTACCGATGGCCGTTCTTTTGCAGGGGGCTACGGCAGCAATACCATCAGGAAGATAAATATGACTACCGGTATTATTACTACCATTGCAGGTACCAATAACATGGATGGTTTCAGCGGTGACGGCGGGCCGTCTACGGCAGCGCTTATAAGTGGCCCAACGGGGATAGATGCCGATGCAGCTGGTAATATTTATTTTGTAGACGGAGCTAACAACCGGGTGAGAAGAATAGATGCGCAGACGGGCATTATTACTACTATAGCAGGCACCGGCAATACGAACTACAGCGGCGACG
>DASPNB010000316.1:0-2755 GCA_035626755.1 Flavipsychrobacter sp. | reverse complement strand
CTCCCGCAAAAGCGGGAGGACTATTTTTTATTGTCGCAATTGCAGCCCTAAAATGCCGCAGCCTGCCACCGAGGAAACCATAAGGTTACCTTATATTTGCAACCGAAAGGTTACACTTTATGAGAAGAGACGTTTTCCAGGCCATCGCCGACCCTACCCGGAGAGAGATCCTGAACATGATAGCAGGGGAACCGCTCAATGTTACTACGGTGGTAGAAAACTTTGATGTAAGCCGCACCGCTATCTACAAGCACATTAAGATATTGATAGAGTGCGGGCTGGTAGACATGAAACAGAAAGGGCGCGAACGATACTGTGAAGCAAAGCTGGAAAAACTGGAAGAAGTATCGGATTGGGTAGAGCAATACAGGAAAATATGGACCAAACGCCTCGATGACCTCGGAAACTATCTCGACCAATTGCAAAAAGAGGAAATAAAACCCGGCAGGAAGAAATACATCACAACTAAGCGCAAATGAGCTTTAAACAATCATTACATTATAAACAATTAAAAAAAGAAAATGGCATCAATCAATCCATACCTCAATTTTGCAGGTAACACAGAAGAGGCGTTCAATTTTTACAAATCAGTATTCGGCGGCGAATTCCTTGCAGTAATGCGCTTTAAAGACATGGGAGAAGCTGCAGGTCCTATTCCTGAGGGCGATAGCAATAAAATCATGCACATTGCACTCCCTATTGGCAGCAATGTACTCATGGGTACAGATGCATTGGAATCACTCGGACAAAAACTGAACATGGGTAACAACTACTATATCTCAATAGATGCAGACACTCGTGACCAGGCCGATAAATTTTTCAATGAGCTCTCTGCCGGTGGTAAGGTTGAAATGCCGATGGCCGATATGTTCTGGGGCGACTACTACGGCTCGTTTTTCGACAAATTCGGTCTCGGCTGGATGGTAAGCTACAGTGCTAAAAAGGCATAGCATCTGGTATGGTACTAATAGTCCCGGCGTCAGCGTCGGGGCTATTTTATGGCTCTGTTTTATTTTCGCTTAACTTTATTCCTTCAGTCGCCATGGCGGGTATAGCCTGTCAGTTCCCGCCCAATAGATGATTAACATATTCCCGTCAGGATCCCGCAGCTTTGCTTCCCGCCACAGCCATGGCTGATCTGCAGGTTTCGTTTCAAAGCTGATGTGCCGTTTTTCCAGTTCCTCCACATAGTTGTCTATGTCCTCCCTCTCAAAATATACCCATACCCCTTCTCCCTCTGGCATCTTGTCCACTCTGTGGAGGGAAAAGCTGGCACCGCCTTCGGTGCATTCAAACCGCGCATAATCCGGCTCCGACCTCACTATAAGTTTCAGACCCAGCTTTTCATAAAAAGCTATAGAGCGCATCAGCTCAGTTACAGGAACCGTTACCTGGTTTAAGTTCATAACCGTAAATAAAAATTACTTAAGCACTCATGGACTATACACAAAGCTCACCTCATACGGCGTATTTACCCTGCCTTTCTCCATCCTGCCTATAGGCAGGTCTTTCCTTTGCGGAGTGGGCTCACATACAGAATATGCCTTCCCGTTATACATTACCGGCGTACCAACCGGCCTCTCAAAGGCTACCGCTATAGACACGTGATCCGGATAGGTCATCACTATCATCGGCAGGTTATATATTTCTTTCACAAGGTAGAAAAAGAGTGCTACCCTGTCTTCGCAATCACTTCCTTCATACAGCAATGTCTGCTCGGGCGACAGACGTTTCTCCGTTCCGAAATTTTCCTTGTCAGTTTTATACTCAAATGAATACCTTGTAAAATGCATCAGGAATGAAACTCCGCTTTTTACGCTCTTGCCCTTCAGGTCTTCCTTCAGTTGTGGTATAAGTGATTTATAAGTTTCATTGCTCATGGGTATATTAAAATGCCATCGATAGTCTGTAACGGGGTAGTTCGCAAATATCTTCTTTACTTCCTCATTCACCTTTACCTTAAAGCCATAATCATTTCCGGCATAGCTAAAGCGGATGTCTTTTTCTCTGTAGTGCTCGGGCCGGAACTCAGGCAAGTGATCCAGCTTGTAAGAAAATAACATCTTCTCTCGCGATGCTGCAACTGCTACCTCCTCAAAAACGGATTTACTAAAGTCAATATTATAACCGTAGTCATGATAGTTAAGACAAGCATACTTTTTGCCGTCTTTCATCCTGAAAGGAATATCGTATATCTCGTCATCGCTACGAACGTACATCAGTAACTTCTCACCGTCTGTTGACAGTATGGCATCATAGCCCAGCTTATTCAGTAAAAACCATTTGTAAAGTGTATATCGCGGATAATTTTCAACCTTAGGACTTATCTCCTGTGCTGTCTTCCTTATTAACTGGTAGAACAGCCAGTCATCGGGTTTGTTCTCAGCCCTATAACCTTCCAGCGAACCTATTACCGGGTCATAATTAGTGTTGCTAAGCTGGCTGTAAAATTCCTTTATGCTGGCCGCAGAAATTGGTTTCGCAAAGCTTACCGGGCTGGTAAACGTAACAGGTAGTTCTATTGCCGTTCCGTAAAAGTCGATATGTATACTTTCCGGTGTGCCTGCCCTCAGCGACAAGCCGCTGAGCAGCAAGCCAATAGACAATATGACCAGTGGCCTTTTCAAATTGTATATTAAAGTTATGGAAACTTAACAATAAGATAATATTATGTTTTTGGCTCCGTGAATGGAATGTTAAAGATGAGCTTACACTTCCTGTATTTCCGGTTCAGCGGGCACAGCAGGCTGAGGTT
>DASPNB010000315.1:0-12710 GCA_035626755.1 Flavipsychrobacter sp. | reverse complement strand
AATCCCATATTCATAGGTACCGCCGGCAGATCCAGTGCTCCGATAGTTTGAACGGGTGCGTCCAGGAATGTAAAGCAGTTTTGAGCTATCCTTCCAGCCAAAGCTTCGCAGAAAGAATTTCTCAGTTGTTCCTCAGTCAGCACAATACATTTCCCGTGTTTTTTAACTGTATTGTATATCAACTCCTCACCCAGGGGATAGATAGTTCTTACGTCGATCACTTCCACGGCACCGGGGAACTGTTTGGCGGCATTCTTCGCCCAGTAAATGCCCATACCGTAGGTGATGATACAAATAGAGGCGCCTTCATCCATCGCCTCCCGGCTGGCTTCCAGTGCTACTATACCTTTGCCCAGGGGTACTATATAGTCGCGCTCAGGTTCGGGCATCATGGCTTCTTGTGTTCCGGGAACTTTGCTCCAGTACAGCCCCTTGTGCTCCAGCATTATTACAGGGTTAGGATCATGGAAAGCAGCTTTCATTAGCCCTTTTATATCGGCTGCATTACTCGGATAACAGATCTTGATGCCTTTAATGGTCGCCAATGTACTTTCCACACTGCCGCTGTGGTACGGACCACCGCCTCCATATGCGCCTATCGGCACCCTTATGATGCATGAAACCGGGAATTTCCCACATGTCAAGTAGCAGGACTTGCTCATCTCGGTCACCAACTGGTTAAGACCGGGATATATATAGTCAGCAAACTGAACTTCAACTATTGGTTTAAGTCCAACTGCGCTCATGCCTACAGTTGAACCAATTATATATGCTTCTTGTATGGCTGTATTGAATACCCTGTCGTCTCCGAATTTGTCAGCAAGTGTGGCCGCCTCGCGGAAAACGCCTCCTAACCTGCGACCTACATCCTGCCCGTAAAAAAGGGCTTCGGGGTAGTCTTGCAGTATCTCCTCCACGGCATGGAGCGCTGCGTCTACCATCACTACCTTTTCCTTGCCCTGCGGATAACGTTCACCTTTCTCCACTGTTATTTTGGTCGGTGCAAATACATGATCCGATACCGTCGCCGGGTCGGGTTCTGCCGCAGCCACTGCAAGGGCAAACTCAGATTCCACAAACGATTTTTCTTCTTCTTCTATTTTATCCAGCATGGCCTCGGTAACGCCTTTCTGCTGAAGCAGGGCTTTCCGCAGCCTCGGGCCAGGATCGTCCTGTCCGTGCTTGGCAAGGTCTTCTGCAGTTCTGTACCATTCCTTACGAACGCCCGAAGTATGGTGACCCAAGAGTGGGACTTTGGCATGTACCAGTATCGGTTTACGCTCTCTGCGTACCCAGTCTATGGTATATTCCATAGTTTTATACGAGTCTGTAAAGTCGCTGCCGTTCAGCCTCACGCGCTCCATTCCCTTAAAGCCGGCTGCGAACTCATATGCGTCCATAGTCCTGGCCTCATCGCTGCTTACCGATATGCCCCAGTCATTGTCCTGCACCAGGTATATAATAGGTAGCTGGTGCAGCACAGCAAACTGGAAGGCTTCACTCACTTCTCCCTCAGTCACGCTGCCATCTCCCAGCGAGCATACCACCACTGGCGGAAGAGGGTAGTCTTTCAGGCCTTGTTTTTCTATATACTGTATTCCCTGGGCCACCCCGGTTGTAGGCACAGCCTGCATACCCGTGGCGCTGCTCTGGTGTATTATTTGCGGGAAGTTCTCGCGTCGGATATTGGGGTGATTATAATACTCTCTGCCGCCTGTAAAAGGGTCATCTGCCTTAGCCAATAATTGCAGCATCAGTTCGTATGGGCGGTAACCCATTCCCAGCATCAGGCTCTCATCCCTGTAGTAGGGGCTCACATAATCGTAAGGCTTAAGCAGGAAACCGGTAGCTAGCTGTATTGCTTCGTGGCCGCGGGAAGTGCTATGTACATATTTGCATATCTGCCTGTTAGCGTCATAGGTTTCTGCCATAGCCCTGGCTGTCATCATCAGCCGGTAAGCTTTCAGCATTAAGTCTTTTGAGAGCATATTCGATTTTTTCCCCGCGGGAAGCAAAAGTAAGCTCTTAAACTTAAAATTTTATAGACATTTTGCCGTTGTTTATAGGTTGCTTGTCCAGATATACAAATGTCACTTATATACATCTCCAATAATTTTCAGCACTTATTTCCTTTAGACGCCTAAACAGTTATTTTTGTTTTGCTAAACAGCTATTATGCAATCATCTGATTTCAAGAAAAACCTTCTCCCGCATATTCTTATTGTGGCGGGTCTTGCCATCCTTTCTATTATTTATTGCTTCCCGGCGCTGCAGGGCAAGCAATTGTATCAGCACGATAACGTTTCCTGGAAGGCAATGGCTCACGAGGGTATGGACTGGCATGAGAAAACGGGAGAGCCCGTTATGTGGAGCAATAGCATGTTTGGCGGTATGCCAACTTATACCTATTACGTTTCTGAATCAGATAATTATATAGCCTATATACAGGAAGCGATAACTTCTGTTATCCCCAAGCCTGCTTATTTCTTCTTCATTGCCATGCTCGGCTTCTATATATTAATGAGCGTGCTGGGGGTTAATCGCTGGTTGGCTGTCGTTGGTTCTATTGCATATGCATTCGCCAGTTACAACCCGCAGATCATAGCCGCAGGCCATGAAACAAAGATGCTTTCTGTTGGTTATATGCCCGCTATCCTCGCTGGCTTATTTGTGCTATACCGGGGCAAGTATATTCAGGGGGCTGCTCTTACAGGTATTCCCCTGGCGCTTTTCGTTACCAACGCACACTGGCAAATGGCCTACTACCTTATGATCGTCATCATACTCATGGTAATTGTACAGTTTGCCCTGGCCCTGCGCGAAAAGAGAATAAAAGAGTTTTTCATAGCCTCCGCAATAGCTGCCGTAGTTGCTGTTATCGGCGTCGGTTCCAATATGCAAACCCTTCTTACCACCATGGAATACACTAAGTATACTATGCGTGGAGGCCAGAGTGAGCTCAGTACCGGTCACGACGCAGGCAAGAAGAAAGGTGGTCTCGATAAGGACTACGCTTTCCAATGGGCTTTGGGCATAGGTGAAACGTTCTGTATCCTTGTTCCCGACTTGTACGGTGGCGCTTCATCAGGTTTAGATGAAAATTCAAAAACTTACGAGAAAGTGCTCGAAATGGGTTACCCCGACCAGGCGGCTGCTCAGGTAGCGGGTGGTGCTTCTAAATACTGGGGGCCACAGCGTTTTCTCTCCGGTCCTGTTTATTTCGGTGCTATCATTTGCTTCCTGTTTGTACTAAGTCTCTTTGTGGTAAAGAGTCCGCATAAGTGGTGGATGGTTGCCGCTTCTGTTGTAGCAATAGTAATGGCATGGGGTAAGCATTTCCCTTCGCTCAACTATTTCCTGTTCGACAACCTGCCTATGCTGAACAAGTTCCGAACGCCTACAATCATGCTCACTATCCCGCAGTTGCTCTTCCCGGTTTTAGGTATATGGGCTTTAAATGATGCCATTAAGGAAAAGATCAGCAGGGAGGAGCTTTGGAAAAAAGTCCGTCTGTCGGTGATCATAACAGGCGGTCTTTGCGTGTTGCTGGCTGTGGGCGGCAGCATGTTCTTTGACTACAAGGCCCAATATGTAGTTGGCGCCAATGGCGAAACGCGTGACGATGGTTTAAGGCAGCAACTCACCCAGGCTTTCCAGGACCCTTCAAAAGTAAGTCCTATTATGGATGCCATAAGGGACGATCGTTCAGATATGGCTATGAAGAGTGGCTTGATTAGTGCATTGTTTGTACTTCTTGCAGGGGCTGTACTGTGGGCCTTCGCAACACGCAAGATAAAGGCGCAGCATATGATCATTGCCTTGGGTATATTGATCGCAATAGACCTTATACCGCAGGCAAATAAATACCTGAACGAAGAAAATTATATAGACGATAGCGACTACGAAGCTCTCTTTGAACCAAGACAAGTAGACCGGGAGATTAAAGCCCGCGCTGGCAATGATCCCTATTATCGCGTACTGGATGTTACCACAGATGTGTACAATGATGCGGTGCCAGCATATCACCATAAGATAATAGGTGGTTACAGCCCTGCGAAACTCGAAATGTACCAGGATATGATCGACAATCATATGAACGGTAACAAGTTCAACTCACAGGTGCTGAACATGCTTAATACTCGTTTTGTAATTGTTCCCACGCAAGACAGAACGCCAATGGCCCAGGTTAACCCCGGCGCTCTTGGTAATGCATGGTTCGTCAATCAGATCAAATGGGTGAATACAGCCGACGAAGAAATGGCTAGCCTCAATGCGCCGACAATTGGTGATACTACCCAGGCGGCCGGTGCCTTCAACGCTGCGACAACGGCTGTTGTCCGTAATACGTACAAGAAAGACCTCGGCGAGTTCGTGCCTGCAAAAGATAGTACTGCAAGCATTATCCTTACTAAGTATGGCCTGAACAATCTTTCTTTCAGATCCAGGAATAGCCAGGAAGGCTTTGCCGTCTTCTCTGATATCTGGTATCCTGACTGGAAGGCGTTTATAGATGGAAAAGAGGTGCCCATCATTCGTACCAATTATATATTGCGTGGTTTGAAGATACCTGCGGGTGAACATAAGATCGAATTCAGGTTTGAATCGGAAAGTTTCGCAAAGGGTGGTATGATGGCAGCTATCAGCAGTATATTGTTGTTTGGCCTCTGTATTGCCGGTATATGGGCTGCCTTTAAAAGTAAGAAAGAAGAAAGCGGGGCCGACGAAGCATAACATGAGCAAAGGGCCTTCATACTTAATGCGAAAGATTTTCGGCTTAAGGCATGACCTGCCCGTGAGTTTTTACGTGATCGATTTTTGGTTTCGTCGCATACTCCGTCAGAATGCCGGGGTAACGTGGGCAGTACACCATACGTCAACCGTACACAGCCCGGAAAAGATCGTTCGTGGCAAATGGGTATTCCCCGGTGATTCACAAAATGTTTATATCAATGCTAAAAACGGCATCTCCATCGGCGACTATACTAATATCGGCCCCGGTGTTGGAATAATATCGGCCAACCATGATTTTATAAACAATGAAGCTCATTCGGTAACAGGGCCGATTGTTATTGGTCGGCACTGCTGGTTTGGGATGGGATCGGTAGTGCTGCCGGGAGTTGTGTTGGGCGATTTCACTATCGTTGGTGCAGGCTCTATTGTTACTAAGAGTTTTGAAGAAGGTTATTGTGTGCTGGCAGGCAATCCTGCCAAAGTCATAAAACAATTAAACCGGTCTGAATGTGACGCTTTTGCGCAAAGCAAAGTCTGATATCTTATTTAGCAACTCGGTATTTATTTTTTTTACCCGGTTCTTCCCAGTATTGGCGGTTCTGCTGGTACAGGTATATTATTCCAGGCATTTGGCGCACGATGTATACGGCTCTTATCAGAATTTCTGGGTCCAGCTTTACATTTTTGCTGCAATAGCTTGTGCGGGTGCCCACGTTTTTATTGTTACCTATCCACCGGCATTTCTTATCCGCTTGTTTTATAAAGCCCGGTCCAAATATTTCTTTTATTTCCTGTTATGGTTGGTGCTGGTTAGCCTTGTTTTTGCGTGGATGCAGCAGGATAGGGGATTTAGTCTTTGGCTGCCATTTGCATTCTTAATAGTTCACTCCGTTTCAGCAATTGCGGAGTCAATACTGATCGTATTCAAAAAACTTCGGCAGCTCGCCCTGGTCAACTTTGTTTATGCACTGGCTTTTGCGTACCTGCACTATGCTTCGTTAAATGATGGTCTTGAGCTCCGGCAGCTGTTTATGTATGTATTGCTGCTAATGCTGATGAAACTGACCTCTTATACGGCTTCCGCCTGGTCGTATGTTGTACTGAATAGAAAGGAGGCGCTATCGGAAGAACTGCTCACTACAGGTGTCGGTTCCTTGTGGTTCCACATGGGACTGTACGATTTCCTGAATGTGCTCTCCCGTTGGGTAGATAAGTTCATTGTTTCTCTTTTGCTTGCTGAAAGCATTTCAGGTATTTATTTCAATGGCGCTGTCGATATCCCGTTCATTCCCCTCATTGTAGGAGCTGCAGGAAGTGCAACGCTCATACAACTCGCGTCAAAAGAAGATAAAAGTGAACCCGCATACACTGTAACCCTGGCAAACAGAACATCCAGACTTTTATCGGCTGTTGTATTTCCATTGTTCTTCTTTTTCGTCCTCTTCAGGCATGAGTTGTTTGATGTCGTGTTCACTTCTAAGTTTTCTCAGGCTGTGCCCATATTCCTCGCCTCCTGCCTTATGATTCCCTTGCGTGCTTATAGTTTTACCACGGTTCTGCAAAACAGGAATAGAGGAGCGATCATCAACGCCGGTGCCGTTATTGACCTTGTTCTTGCCTTTGCTCTTATAATCCCTTTGTATCAGCTTCTGGGCCTGGCAGGCATAGCACTTAGCTTTTCTTTGGCAACTTATGTGCAGGCTGGCTTCTACCTTCATCATACTTCTAAAATCCTAGGTGTGCCTGTTTTGACGCTTTTTCCATATAAGAACTGGCTGGCGAAACTCATAGTCGTTGGTTCTTTGTTCACGGCGACACATTATCTCTTCAGTTCATATCTGTCAGCCAGACTCAGTTTAGCTCTGGGTTTTATTCTTGCGGCTCTCACTATTTTAATTTCTATATCGCTGGAACTAAGGCGCGCTGCAAAACAATAGAATTAAACTGCTTATCGCGAAATACCATGAAGAAACTTTAGACGCAAATGCGTAATTTTGCCATATGCTGGCAACAATGAATTTATCCCCGCTTACACAGAAGTATTTAGAAAGAGAAGAGAAGTACGGTGCGCACAATTATCATCCGCTTCCCGTAGTATTAACCCGCGGTGAGGGTGTTTTCGTTTACGATGTAGACGACAAACGCTTTTACGATTTTCTTTCAGGTTACTCTGCTGTAAACCAGGGACATTGCCATCCACGCATTATAGAAGTGCTCATTGCACAGGCCCAGAAACTAACGCTTACATCTCGCGCTTTCCACAGCGACCTCCTGGGTGAATACGCCGAGTATATCACCCAATATTTTGGTTACGATAAAGTACTACCTATGAACACTGGTGTTGAAGCTGTGGAAACAGCTCTAAAGCTGGCTCGTAAATGGGGTTACGAGGTAAAAGGGATAGATAAGAACAAAGCAAAGGTCATCGTTTGTGAAGACAACTTCCACGGTCGCACGCTGAATGTAATTTCATTCAGCACTGATCCGTCGTCTACTACCAATTTTGGTCCTTACATGCCCGGTTATGAGGCCATACCTTACAATGATATTTCTGCCTTGCAGGTTGCCTTGCAGGATAAAAATGTAGTCGGTTTCCTGGTCGAACCCATTCAGGGTGAGGCTGGGGTAGTAGTGCCCGATGAAGGTTACCTCAGCAAAGCGGCTGCTCTCTGTAAAGAAGCTAATGTCCTTTTCATTGCCGACGAGATCCAGTCTGGTCTCGCTCGAACTGGTAAAATGCTGGCCTGCGACCATGAGAACGTCCATCCGGATATCCTCATTTTAGGCAAGGCCCTTTCCGGGGGAACTTTACCAATTTCCGCAGTTCTGGCTAGCGACGAGATAATGCTTACTATCAAACCCGGCGAGCATGGTTCTACCTACGGTGGTAACCCGCTTGCTTGTAGGGTAGCTATCACAGCCCTGCAGGTATTAAAGGATGAAAAGATGGCTGAGAATGCGGCAATTCGCGGCGAGGAGCTTCGCAACAAGCTTGCGCAACTCGCTCATCCTAATATTTCCTTAATCCGCGGCAAAGGTCTGTTGAATGCAATAGTTATCGATCATGCCGACAAAGAAGCCGCCTGGGATCTTTGCCTTCAGCTGAAAGAGAACGGCCTTCTCGCCAAGCCAACTCATGGTGATAAGATCCGCTTCGCGCCACCACTCATCATCACAGCAGAGCAAATTGATGAATGCGTTGGCATTATCTCAAAAAGCCTTCAGCACCTGCAATAAGAAAAGGCGAAAAGTAAAAAGAGAAACAAAGCCCGATAAAGTGTGTCATTTCGAACGAAATGAGTTGCGGCGTAACGGTGGTACGAAATGTAGTGAGAAATCTCCTGAGATAGCGCCTTAGCTCAATAGAGAACCCTGGGTCATCGTTTATCCTTCATCTCCACCAAACTCCCCTCCGGATAAACAATCCGTTCAAGGTACAAGCCGTGTCCCGCCACATCAAAGTAAGCCTGTGTGCAATCCTTTGCTTCGATGATCTTTCTGAAATCATCAAGACCCTGACCGCCACGAGCCACACGTAGCTGCGTTCCTACCAGTCCCCGCACCATGCCGCGAAGGAAACGGTTGGCCTCTACTACGTAGTGCAATTCGTCTTCATGGTCTTCCCAGTGCGAATCCATGATCTCGCAATTGAAAGTAAAAGTCTGCGTGTTTCGTTTTGAAAAGCTCTCGAAGTTCGTATACTCCTTTATAATAGCTGCTGTCTGGTGAAGTGTCTCCTTATCAATATTGTAAGGATACATCAGCGCTCTGTCTATCAGGAATGGATTTTTCTTATTGTAGATACGATAGCGATACTGGCGGCTGATGGCAGCAAAGCGCGCATTCATTTCCGCGTCATTAGGTTGATAAAGTGCTTTAGCTGAAATTTTAGGGTGCAACACAGCATTCAGCTTATAAAGAAAATGCCGATGCAATGTCTGCCCCGTATCAAAATGGTAAAAGTTGCACAGGGCATGTACTCCTTCATCCGTCCTGCTGGCGCCGAAGCTGATGATATCTTCCCGGACTATCGTTGATAACGCCTTATTTACTTCCAGCTGCACAGTCGCTATATCACCTTGCAACTGTGAACCATGAAAGGCCGTACCATCATATGCCACTTCTAAGAAATATCTCGCCATCTACGGACAAATATACATTCTACACCGAATATCACAGTAGACCAATCAACTTGTCAACTTATCAACTTTCTTCCTCCTGCCTTTCTCCAGCCATCTGCCCACCGCGTAGAATGATGCTGCCAATATCACAAAGAATATCCCCTTATTCATGTTATCCCAGAAGAACTCAAAGTACCGGGTATACAAATTGGCCAGCAGGAAGAATATGCCCATATCCCTGGCTGCATCGTCTCTATATTTAATTCCCAGCCAGAACGATGCCGCAGCAGCCAATCCGAATATCAGGCCGTATACCAGCACCTGCGACTGTCTAACCTTTGCCCACTCTGAAAGGTCGTTATAGTTGCCGAAGATAGATACACCCCACAATCCGGTAAAAAGAATAAGCATAGCCATCACGAAACTGATACGCTCTGTCTCTGGCCATATATTTCTTTGCATCTGTAATAAGGACAGTCCCAGCAGGACCAGGCCAAACAACGAAAAACGGATAGGGTAGTTCATTCCCAGGAACTTGTCTTCTACGCTATACAGGTTGGTAATAGCGCCGTAAAAGCCCATCAGGCCAAGAATGCCTGCCACCCAAAGAAATCGCGACCGGAATCCGGCACTTAAAGAGAACAACAACACAGAGGCTGCAAACAGGAATCCTGAATACTTTCCGCCGAATCCCGTTTCCTTACATATATAGGTGAGAGATATCAAACTTGCCAGCGCACCCACTACAAGGTAAATCTCGTACGCTGTTTTGCTAAGATTTGCTCGTTTCTTCCTCACATACCAAAACCAAAGTACAGATACTGCTGCCGCCAATACCGCTATCACAATATTGCTCAGGGAAAAATAGATCCTGAGACGCTCCAACACTTTGTCGTCTATAAATATGGCTCCGAAAGCGAGTAGAATGCACGAAAGGGCTACCAGGAAAAAGTACTGGGCTATTTGCTGGTTGTCGGTTCTTTTGAGCTCTACGCCTTTCCGCAGTTCCTGTGCTTTCTCTTTCGTAATACTCCCTTGTTCCTGCCATTCAGCAAGAACCTTCTTCACCGTCTTCCATTCATTCTTGTCCAGCTCCATATCTGTAATTTACTAAAATAGGTGCATGAAAAAAAAGGCCCTGGAAAGGGCCCTTCACATATAGAGGATAAGAGAGAGCGTGTTTGTGTTCGTCCCGCTGATAGATATCCGCGATGACAACACAAAGATGCAGCCTAACGCTTCACCAACAAAGTTTTATGAGCGCCTTAACTCCGTCTTTGTAAGCACTTAACGAGCGCTTTGCAAATTCTCCTCCGTCTGCTCTCTCGCTTCCACGCCGTCCCTCGCTCTGAAAAGCAGCAATATTCATTTCACCTCTCCACATTTCCACATCTTCACATTTCCACATTAAAAAAGCCTCCCGCTGGAAAGCCGGAGGCGTAATAAATGGATGGGTGTTTTATGAAACTGTTATTTGTAGGTCGGTAATTATTCCCCTTTCAGGGGGCTAGGGGGTTACCTGTTCGTGTTCACATTCACATTCAGGTTACCCTTGCTGCCTTTTATATTCACCTGGTCAGCATCCCCCAGGTATTGATCATATTTTTCCAGTAATGAAGCTGATTGTTTTTTACCGTTAATGAAAAGCTCTCCGTCTTCTTTTTTCACACTAAAGCTCTTATCCCTGTCCAGCAGTCCGTCTCTCTCCATCTTGTCCAGCATTTCATCATAGTCGCCGCTGGTATACGAGTATGAGTACGATTTGCTATTGCTATGCTTTTTCTTTCTGTCTTTTTCCATCTCTTGCCTTGCTTCTTCCATTTCTGCCCTTGCCTGTTCCATTTCCTTCCTGGCATCTATTACTCGCACTCTCGCTGTGCCATGTGCCTTGCGGGCGTTCTCCAGTTCTATGTCTATTTTTCGTTTCAGGTCAGGATCGTTCATCGCTTTATCTATTTTCACCTGTATGTCATTCCAGTCCACGCATTCTAATTCCTTTCCAGCCTTTCTCATCTCCTTACTTATTTCGTTCCAGTCTACACCATTTACAGCTACAGCCACCTCGTTGCCCATTTTATCCCAATCTACACCCGCGATGGCCACATGCACATCCTTTCCTATCTTGTCCCAATCAACATCGCCTATCGCTATCTGCACGTCTTTACTTATACGGTTCCAGTCTACGTCTGCCATGGCTTCTTTCATCATTTTGTCCACGTGCTCAGCATTCCCTACATCATTAGGATGCACACCGTCATTGTCTTCGTCCTTGGTTTCTACCACCACGCTGCGTGTTACTACTGTCCCTTTCTTGTTCGTTTTGTTGCTGCTGGTAACTGTAGTCTTGTTACCTTTTTTGTCCTTGGTTGTCACTTTTTTGGTCTGCGCCAGTGTCGGACTGAACCAGGCTACTGATACAAGTAGCGCAATGATCAGCAGGGCGGCTACACCTACCTGTGTATAGTTCACCGGTTTTCTTTTCATTTCCATGATTCTTTTTATTCGGTTTAGTAATTGATGTTTGTTTTCTCCACGGGCTGCCACAGCCAGTGTGTTATTAAGCCGGTACGATTCCAGTGTAGCCAGCGCCTTCGCATAGGGTAGTGGTAGGTTCAGGTGTCCAAGCACCACATCATCACAGCAATGCTCTCTTTCCTTTCTTATGATGCGTGATATCTGCCACACAAAAGGGTTAAAGAAAAGTATGGTTTCCACTATCGTCTGCAGTATGTTCAGCAGGTAGTCGTGTCTTTTTATATGGGCCAGTTCGTGCAGCAGTATGGCTTCCACCTGGTCGCTGCTCAGGCTGGTCATGGTGGCTATAGGCATCAGTATTATAGGTTTCATTGTCCCTATGGTCATCGGAACATTTATTCTGTCCGAAAGGAATAATCGTACCTTTCTCGATATATCCAGTTTGCTTTGCCATTGCTGCATCCACTCACTCCAGTATGCATCAGCCTGTATAAGTCCTCTTACTCTCAACCCTCTTATCTGCAGAAGGTTCACGGCAAGCCTTACCAGCAGAAACACGATGCCTGCTACGTACAGACTCACCAATAACGGAAAATAAGGTTCTATTCCCTTCACTATATTATTAAGCACGGCTGTATTGTAACTACTCGAGGGCAGGGTGGTAAGCGAGTACGTTTTGGTTGCCGCGGGGTCTGCACCGCTTTGGGTCACTTGGATTGTAACGGCTTGCAATCTCTGCCACTGTGCATAAACAGTATTGGCAAACCAAACAAAGCTACCTGCCATCGCCGCCACCGAAAGATGATATTTCATCCTGGCTGTCACATTTCCCGAAACCTTTAATACTATACGCAGGCAGCAATAGATCAGCAGCACCTGCCAGAGTGAATGAAGCAACGCCCATCCAAGGCTTTGTATCAGCATAGTAGCTTGTGTGTTCATGACAGTTTCTATTTAGATCTACTTAATACTCATTATTTAATACCAATTACACTGTTTTCACACCACACCTGTCATTCTGAGCCCTTCGCGAAGGATCTTTGTTGTCTACACTTCCGCTCGTCAACCTATCAACTTATCAACCTATCAACCTACTTCCCCTTCTTGTCCGCCTGCTCCAGGTATTGCCTTATCTGCTCCAGTTCATCCTTGCTCGCCTTGTGCTTACCCAGCGCCTGCATCACCATATCCATCGCCGAACCATTAAACACGGTGTCTATCATCTTCTTCAGCATTTGCCCCTGGGTGTCTTCCTGGCTTATGTTGGCCTTGTATATATGGGTCTTGCTGCTGGCATCCCGTTTCACCAGTTTCTTATCGTGCATTATCTGCAGCAGCTTCAGTGTCGTGGTATAGCCTGACTCCTTTGTTTGCTCCAGCACC
>DASPNB010000314.1:0-2520 GCA_035626755.1 Flavipsychrobacter sp. | reverse complement strand
AACTGCATCCTGCTTGCCGCCGTTGTAAGAAAGCTGACCTTTTTTGTAATCGGGATAAACAAGGCCTTCAAAATCAGGGAATATCAGGTTGCGGCGAAGCACTGCTTTATAATCAGGGTTGGGGTAGATAAGATACATGGTGCTCCATTCGCTATTTACAGGACGCACGTTCAGCGTTTTGCGTTGAGGATCGTAAAGCGCCAGCACATCCTCGTCTTCTGAGACAGATAAGAGTTCTTTCTTTTTTCCAATTATTTTCTTGAGTTCCTCAGGACTGAGATCTTCCACGTCATAATCGTCATTATCAGCTTCGTCGGCATCTTTCTCCTCTTTTTTATTGCTCACGGCTATTTTTCCGAAAGGGCCGGATGCAGTATCGGATTTGTCAATATGAATTTTGGCAAAGGTATCAACCATTAGGTTGCTACCTGAGTCAGCAGTCCGGAAGACAGCACTGTCCCTGCGTCTTACATCACTACTGACTGGGCTAACCGAATTAGGCTTACTGATCGAATCGTAAGGGAAAAAGTGAAAATAGATACCAGTTGCTGCTACCAGGAATAGTAATAAAAGCAGCAACAGCACTCTATCTCTTTTTTTACGTTCGGTTTGTTTCATACAAGGGTGTGAGACCATACCGGCCTACTTAAGATCGACAATCAACTGTGCAGCTTCCAGTGCCACGTCTTCTCCAGCATCTACCATGCCTATGGCTGTATATTTGCCAGGCGCCAGACCCGGAGGCCTTTTCAAATTGACTACACGTACGTGGTTGGGCAAAATCCGAATTTCTTCGTCGTCTCCGATTTTAGTTTTGTTTTTGATGCTGGCTGCAGAGGTCAACTCAATCGAAAATCTAGCTCTAAGCATTTGGCCGCCAGTATTCTGGCATTTGATGCTGAAGACGCTATCATTCAATTGTGTGAAAGCAAGCATTTTTAGGTCTTTTGATAAATTTGGTGGTGTATTAAAGATCTGTGCACCAACGGATATTGATTGTTTTATTTTAACCTTTCTTCCGCTCGGCTGAGTAACACCAGCGTCCTCGGGAACCGGAGTAGCCAAAACCTTAGCCCATTTCATACTCTTGACAGCCTCCTCGTTGTCTGGAACTTTAACCGTAATGTCGATTGAAGCTCTCTGATTAGGACCTACTTCCAGGTAATTCTGCTCTAAGGATATCCAACTTGCCAGGGAGTACTCTAAAGCGGCTGAATCTGCATTCCTGTTTGAACCGGAGCTATCCACCATAAAATCAACTATATTGAAAGTATACCTGTAGGTTTTATTTTTGTTGTTTACAAAATGGAGTGTTTGTTTGGCAGTCTGCCCCCGATCCAAATTAAAGTACATAAACAAGGGACCTATTAACATGCTCTTTCTGCCGCCTTTTGCCGCTGTATCGGCAGTCATTACCTGGGCATTGGAAACATGATAACCGATCGTTAACAATAAAATGAGTAGGATTTTCTTCATCACTTGATTTGTTTAATTTAATTTTTCTTAGTTTTGAGGCGCTAAGTTAATTCTTATTTCCAAACATTTATGAAAGCTATTCTTTTTATATTGTTAATAATCGTTTTGCCTTCAAGCGTTTACGCGCAGAGTGTTCCTTTCCAGGTTTCATTCACGTGCCAGACCTTGCAGCCTCTGCTGGACTTTTCATATACCAGCATAGATGAAATGCAGCAAGGAAAAGAAATAGTAAACGCCATACAGCTGAACCTGAGGCTGAAAATGAGAGGCTGTACCATGATGGCAAAGGTGGACTATACCGGAACTGCCAATACCGGCTCATTACCTGCAGGGTGGATGAGCACAAAGCTGATCAGCAACAATGCATCCAGCGCTACATTTCCAGCAACTGAAATTCCACTGAACAATACCAATACCGTGCTTTTTACCCAGCCTAACCATATTAATAACGGCCCGCACGATTATACATTTAATTATAATCTGAAGCTGAATGCACTCAACAGTGTGTGTGTACCGCCAGCTACTTACAATTTTACCATTACTTATACCATGACATTATTATGAAACTCATATTTACTTCCATATTTATTTCTTTGTCTATAGTGTCGTTTGCCCAGGACAATAATCCCCTTGTTCCCAATCCAACTGAAAGGACCGCTATAGCGGAAGGAACCATAACGGTTCCGACTTTTACGAATATCGGGTTGAGTACCCATTCCGTGAATACGGGCTTCACGACCTGGGAGGATATGATACATGGAAAAATATATCCCGGGGTGATGAGTGTTATCGTAAAAAGCAACGTGCCGTGGATAGTGAAAGTGAAAAGCAATTCGGAATTTTTTATTCCGCCAGCCGGTGGTTCTACAGACGTTTCGGCCAGCCTGATGAGTCTCAAAACTAGCACAACAGGTGTTTTTATACCTATGTCGACCACTGCGCAAACTTTGCTTATGAGCAATAACAGCAATTGCCAGAATTCCTATCCTCTTGATGTGAGGATAATGACTAACTGGAATTCTATAGGAGGAATCTATACGCTGG
>DASPNB010000313.1:0-4869 GCA_035626755.1 Flavipsychrobacter sp. | reverse complement strand
AAATGAGCTGAAATACTTCGCGCCTGCTTTCCGGCACCTCCGACTCGTCCATGCCCAATATATACAGCAGGCTTTCGGGTATGTCCATCGCCCTGCATACCTTGGTTAACGTGCGCTGCGAAGGACGCTTGCCGCCATTCTCTATTTGCGACAAAGAGGTTTGAGAAACACCAGCCCTCTCCGCCAGTTCTACCTGCGTGAGGTCCAGTTCTTTTCTAACTAGTTTGATAGCGTAGCCTAGATTCATTTTTATAAGATTTAAAGCTTCAAATAAAAATGTTCTCCGGTGATATTTGAAGGGCAATAACAGTAAAAATTAGAATAGCAATTACTATTATCGGGTACATGTTACGACATAATTTTCTTCCACTCATACATATGTGGTGAACACGTACATTTCTGGGGTAAACGTCTCTCATTTCCTTCTTTTTCGTATTTTGACCGCATGAATACAGGCCGACTGGCGATCTTATTGTTTTTCCTGGCTCTTGCCTATGCTGCTCTGAAACATAAGCGGGATATAAACAAACAGGCTACCCTTATCGGCCGGTTCACCAGGGCAGCCAAATCACTACAGCCTGTCCTTAAACCAGGTTCGGGCATGCTTGTCAAAAACTCCTCAGAGGTCTTTCAGTTCCCCGCTCTTTCACGTTATGTAGTTGCACCGGCACATGTCGCTTTTTCGGGAGATTACGATACAGTGCTTTCATTTGCAAAAAAAGAAAAACCACTTACTGAAGATTCAGGCCGCAGAAAGATCATCTGGCAGCATACCGACGACCTTTATCAATACTCACTAAGCGTAAAACCCTGACATGCCTTCTGCCTCACGACACATACTGTTTGCAGGTATCAGTTTTATACTGGCGAGTATGCTCTATTTCCTCGGCCTGGTGCTGCACCTGCCATTCATCATTGTTCCCGTCTTGGTTGCGGCAGCTCTGTACTTCATAGGCAAATGGTTTTACAATCAGCAAACCCATTCCCCGGAAAAAAGAATATCATGGTGGGCACTCGGCGCCATTGCTATCGGGCTATTCCTCATGGTAAGAAGATCGCTTCCCATGGCCGAAGTGCATGGCGAATGGGATGCCTGGGCTATCTGGAACCTCCACGCTAAGTACCTGCTCTATCCCGAGCACTGGCAGCAAATGACGCGAAATGTAGAGAACGGTCACCCCGACTATCCGCTCGGTCTTCCCGCATTTATCGCCTTCTGCGTCCGTGTATGTAATGACCACTTTTCAGTACTCATACCTTTTATTATCAGCATCGCTTTTAGTCTCGCTATGCCGGTACTTATTTTCTTCAACACTGCAAAGCGCAGTTTTTTCATCGCCCTCGTAGCACTTTACTTCTTCGGACAGGATCTCTTTTATTTAAAACGCGGAGTAGCCCAATATGCCGACACTCCCCTCGCATTCTTCTTCCTGTGTGCGGTAGCATGCATATACTATGCCCGGGAAAACAAGCAATATATCACACTCGCTGCTTTCTTTGCCGCCTCATGTATGTGGATCAAAAACGAAGGTGCCGTACTCGCCGCCATCTTCTTCCTGTTCAATATCGACGTATTTCTTAAATCAAAGAATCTCAGGAGCATCGCGGTTGCTGCACTCATCCCATTCCTGGTCTTCGCCTTCCACAAATTCTTCTATGCCACGGGCAACGACATGGTTGGCGGCCAGGGAGAAAAAACGCTCAGCTATCTCAGCGACAAGAGTCGCTACAAACTGATCTACGATTTTTTCATCAACAACCTCAACCTCAAATGCTTCTACCTTAAGATCGGGATACTTGTTTATCTCGTAGTAACGATCCTCCAGCGTAGCTGGCCCGACCGTCAGTTCCTCATGCTATTCGCTTGTCTCGGCGCCTATATGTTCTTCTATGTAGTAAGCCCTAATGATCTCGAATGGCACCTCGATACTTCCCAGGACAGGCTCATGCACCAGCTCATGCCTGCATTTATGCTTGTACTGGCCCGGGCATTCTCCGGCACCCAACTCCCTTTCTCCAAAAAAACACAATAAGACCTATCAACAAATCAACCAGTCAACAAATCAACTAACTCCCCCATTCCCTCAGTAGCAGGCTTTTCAATAGCAATCACATTATTGTACATATTCACCGGGGGAATTCTCCTGTCCAGCACATACTTCCTTACTTCAGGTCTCACGAAATCCACCAGCCCGGCCGCCGGGTACACCACCAGCGATGTCCCCACCAGCACGAACACATCCGCACTCCGCATCACAGGTATCGCCTCTTCTATCATCGGCACCGCTTCTTCAAACCATACTATCGCCGGCCTCAGTTGCGAACCATCTTCAGCTGTATCTCCTAAGTTGATATCACCTGTTATCGGGTAAACCAGGTCCTCCCGCACACTACTCCTCATCTTCAGTATCTCTCCGTGCAGGTGCATCACTTTTGTAGAACCTGCGCGCTCATGCAGATCATCTATGTTCTGCGTAATGATATGCACGTCATAATGTTGCTCCAGCTCCGCCAGGCCATAATGCGCCGCGTTAGGCTCAGCCTCCAGCACTGCCTTCCTTCGCATATTATAAAAGTCCAGCACCAGCTGAGGGTCCCGCTTAAAAGCCCTCGGTGTCGCCACATCCTCTATATTATATCCCTCCCAAAGCCCATCACTATCCCTGAACGTCTTCAACCCACTCTCCGCACTTATCCCCGCACCGGTAAGCACCACTAACTTTTGTTTCATAAAATGAAATTACTAAAACAAAGATCACACGACGCCCCTCCTGGCAGGGAGGGGACAGAATTTGCAGCTTGCCTGCAAATTCAGGGGAGGGCAACACACCGACCAAGCCGCTCGCCCCACAATTCCCCCTTTGTGCGAAGGCCTGCGCGTTGGCGAAGGGGGTCAGGGGGATGTCCTTCGCTCGCATCGAACGATCAAAAAAAAGCCGGACTCAAAGTCCGGCTCAATAGCTATCTGTTAACAACAACCTTTTCTATAAATGATCCGTCCTTTGTTGTTATATGGATAAAGTAAACTCCATTTGTCTCTATTGACAATTCCGATTGCTTACTGCCATGTTGCAAAAAATGCACCAGCCGGCCGGTAACATCATAAGCTATCAATTGACTTATGGCCTCAGTTGAGCTAACAACCAACTTGCCATTGGATGGATTGGGGTATATAACGACTGGTGGCTTCGTAGCGGAGAGGTTATTGACAGCCGCAGCGAAAGGTAGATTCCACTTTGCAAGGTATCCATCGAACCTAAGGTTTGCCGCGGGAAATGAAACAACACCGCCCCCAGGGTCAAGATCAGCGTTATCTCCGTATCCCGCGAGGTATATGCTGTTAGCGGTGTCAAGCGCGATAGAATGGCAGCGGTCGTCACTAGGCCCTGTAATTACCTTTACCCAAAGGTGGTTGCCCATCGTATCAAGCTTTTGTATAAAGATATCGTTACTGTCTGCAGTTGCCTGGTCGATATTTGAGCTTGGATCAAAGTCGATAGTATGTTCAAAAAATCCCGTCACATATATCCCTCCTTCGTGGTCTAATTGAATATCAAGTCCCGAATCAAATCCAGCCGATCCATGAATAACCACCCATTTATACTGGCCATCAGGGTCAAGCTTTAATACAAAATTGTCATAGTCCCCGGCGGATGCAACAATATGTGTTCCCGGACCCGGATCAAAATCGGGCGTGAACCTAAAGACACCTGTGGCGTAAACACCTGAAACATCAGCAGCCAATTCGGGCGCTATGTCGGTGAACGACCTTGTCCAGACGATCTGCCCTGCACTATCATATTTGCACAGATCATATTGCCAGGAGTTCAGCACGGGCCCTGCAGTGTAAATAACCCCGGCTTCATTTATGGCAAGCGATGTTCCTCCAGCTTGGCGATGCCAGGAGTAATTACCTGAAAAATCAAGTTTGAGCATTAACCAGCCATTAGAAGCGGTCACTACTCCCACACCGGGGTCAACATCTGCGGCCCCGCCTAACCACCCTGTTGCAACAATACCGTCTCCCGTAGCAGCTACCGCATAACCATGATCGGAAGCGACCGCGCCACTTCCTATTTTTTTCAGCCAATCCAAATTCCCGGCAGTATCAATTCTTAGAATATATATGTCACTACTAAGACCAGATGCATTCAAAGTCGTCCCGAGAAAATCTCCGCTATTTACGAACGAACCACACAAGTATATGTTACCTATCGTATCCAAGGCCATTGCACAACCAGGTGCGCCTAAATTTGTGAGAATTTGCCGGGCCCATTTAAATGCACCACCTGGACCAAGCTTTAAAATGAATAGACCATCACCATGACTCGTGACATCTCCCGGCAACATAAATGTTCCGGGCCCGGGATCTAGGTCTACATTCGCAGTGTCACTGAACGTGCCAATGGAGATCGAATTTCCCTGACCATCGACGGCTACTTTGAAAATGCCACCTGTGCTTATCGCCCAATCTAATTGTTGAGCCGAAGAGCTAAGATGTGCATAGAATATAAACAGACACAGAATAAACGACATTTTTTTCATGGAGCGTGTTTTACAAGGCCGGTTCGGCTATCAAAGTAAACGGAACTAAACTAAAATATATTGCGGGGCGCACTGCACAATACCATCAAAAGGCTTGCAAGCAACCCTTTTTGTCCAATTTACAAACACAACCCCACAAAAAAGCCGGACCCCAAAGTCCGGCTCAAAATATCATCTCACAAGAGGCCCCTCTAGGGGGTTTGGGGGTTTAAGTTCCTCAGCATCTCATGCGTCATCTTATTCAGATCAAACTCATGCTGCCAACCCCAGTCTGCCCTCGCCTCGCTATCATCTATGCTTTTAGGCCAGCCGTCAGCTATCTTC
>DASPNB010000312.1:0-3514 GCA_035626755.1 Flavipsychrobacter sp. | reverse complement strand
CAGGTGTGTTCAACCTTCCCGGCGGCAATGCAGGCTTTATAGAAAAGCTGTGTGGCACCTCGCTGGCCCTTAACGCGGATGACAGTACGCTATGCACAGGTGACCAGGCGCAGCTTACTACACCATCCATCACCGGCGCTACTTATACATGGACAAGAAATGGCACTGTGATAACAGGCAGCAGCAATACCATTACCGTCTCAACACCCGGAGTATATGAAGTGTACGTAAGTGGAGGCTGCCCCAATGCTTCGGGACCGCTGTATGTATATGATTGTTTAGGTGTCGGTGAAACAATGAAAGCCGATGGTATAGAGGTATACCCCAATCCTGCGCAAGACCAACTAACAATTAAGACCACACTCAACAACTATGCGATCACTATCCTTAATACTCTGGGACAAGTGACAGAAAGGATGGCAGGAAGCGGGAGTGCAGTATTGGATGTATCTGAGTACACCCCGGGAGTTTATTACATACACATACAACCCTCAGACGGACAGGTGCTGAGCAGAAAATTTGTGGTGGGGCAGTAAAGGGAAGGGAAAAGTGATATAAAGCGGACCGCTACATTTCAACTTCATCGCCTTGATGCTGCCGTGTCCCCATGCGGGAGACACGGCAGGGAAAGAATGTTTATCTCACTTCTTTCCGGGCCCTGGTGGGTAAATTCAAAAGCACCGGGATACACTCCTTTAGGAAAATATATAGTACCATCATTGGCAAATGCTTCAGAGTTGCGCGCGGCGTGAACATAGTGAGTGAGGTCAATTCTACCGGCATCTTCATCGTATATTGCGCCAAACCATCGCACATTCACCGGGCCGGAGTAAATTCTTTGGAAATAGCCGTCTGAGTCGTTGGGCGAATAAAATATTATCCCCAGGTCTTGTGCAGGCCAGGTAGTCCCCAATGGTGGCTCATACCACATAAAAGTCCCCCCGCCACCATCTCCAGGCTTGTAGAACCCGCCGACAATAAATTCTGTGCTTGGTATTGGGAAGGGTTGTGCTACGAGACTTGCAATAGAAGCAAAGTACATCTTAATGGTTTTAAGTAAAGTGAGTAATAATGGTTTACTGTAAAGTAATACATTTATTGTAAATTTACTATGTGAACGCGCTTAACTAAAAAACTTTATTTATGAAATTAACTAGTGCCTTTATTGCCAAATTATTAGTCCTTTGCCTTACTCTACTTTCTTCTTTTCTTAGAATGTCGGCACAAGGTTTTGCCTGGGCTCAAGAAATTTCAAGTCTGGTTCATCCAGGAAACCGCAGTGTAACCGGCTGTGTAACTGATGATAACAATAACAGCTATTTTGTAGGTGCCTTTAGTGGAACGACCGATCTAGATCCTGGCCCGGGTGTTATGAATGTGACGGCAGTAGGGCAATACGACATGTTTATCCTTAAGGAAGACGCAACAGGGAGCTTGATATGGATGAAGCATATAGTAGCAATGACTGCTAATACTGGATCATGTGGCGGGAAAATTGGGGTAGACAATGACGGGAATATTTATGTAGCTGGTAGATTCAACGAGGATTTCGACTTTGATCCGGGACCAGCAGTATTCTCATTATCTTCCTATGGCGGTAACCACAGCTTTGTGTTAAAGCTTGATCCTTTTGGAGATTTTATATGGGTAAAGGATATGGGTAATCAAACAGCGATTGCCAATATGTCTATGATGTGTATGGAAATGGACCGTGAAGCCAATATTTTTTTCGCATGCTCAATAGGGGGGACAGCTACACCAATGACTATTGATGTTGATCCCGGACCGAATGTGTATAACATTCTTTGCCCTGCCAATACGGGCAACGATATTCTTATAGAAAAACTGGATTCAGCTGGCAATTTTATGTGGGCAAAACAAATTTCCGGCAATAATGACAAAGATCCACATGGATTGGCGGTAGATACACTAAGCAATGTTTATGTAACAGGACAATTCAGAGCAACGGCTGACTTTGATCCAGATGCAGGCATTTCCAACCTGACTTCTACTGCCAGCTATGATGCTTTTATTGCTAAATACGATTCTGCCGGAAACTATCAATGGGCCAAACAAATAAGCAGTGGTTTTAACGAGGCAGGTAATGATATAGCTACAGATGTCTTTGGCAACGTAGTAGTGACAGGTTTTTTTGATGCAGGTACTGTGGACTTTGACCCCGGCCCCGGTGTGTACAGTATTACCGCAGCCGACCGTGACATGTTCGTTCTGAAATTGCGGAGCGATGGTGGCTTTGCCTGGGCCAATAGCGTACATCCTGGTGGCAATGACCGCGGCCTTAGAATAGCCACAGATGGACACGGGAATGTATACACTACCGGAGACTTCTTTGGTGGTGCAGACTTTGATCCCGGCCCGGGCGAGTACTGGCTTTCGGCCGGTGTATATATTCAGAAACTGGATTCCGCAGGTAACTTTGCATGGGCAAGAGCATTCCCGGCTGATGTTCCGGCAGATATAACAGTTGATCAGACTAACGATGTATACTTGGTAGGATCATATACTTCCGGCGGTGATTTTGATCCTGGCCCGGGTGTATTTACCCTCAGCGGCAACGATGGTGGATTTATAGAAAAACTATGCGGCACCTCGCTGGCAATAAGTGCCGATGACAGCACGCTCTGCGTAGGAGACCAGGCACAGCTAACCACACCAGCCATCACCGGCGCTACTTATACGTGGACAATGGATGGTACCGTAATAGCAGGGAGCAGCAATACCATTACCGTTTCAACACCTGGGGTGTACGAAGTGTATGTAACGGGTGGTTGCCCCAATGCTTCGGGGCCGCTGTATGTGTATGATTGTTTGGGGGTGGGTGAAACGATGAAGGCAGATAGAATAGTGATATATCCTAATCCATTTGATGATGTGATAGCTGTGAAGGAATTAGAGCTCAACGACCATATATACCTGATTGATGTTACCGGCAGGGCTGTACATAGCTGGCAAGGCACTAAGGGAAATACTTTTACAACAGGGGATCTTACGCCCGGCTACTATTTGCTGAGGATAGTGAATGAAAATGGTGCAGTGAGGGCGAATGTACCTGTGGTGAAGAGATAGGCGGTTTTCTCTTAGAGGTATCACTAGAAATTAGCCGCCAATTTCTCGGCTGTCGTAAGTTTACTAATTGGCTATAAATAATTGCAGTCTGTAATAATGACTTGAGCAATGTGCGCGAACCCACTGCCACATCACTGCCACCTTCCCCAAAAAACTGTTGCATTTTTGAAACTTCCCTTCAAAAAACTTGAACTTTTTTGCAAAAAAGTTACCCACATAAAACGCAATGGAAGTAAAATGCACCTAACCTCTTCGTAACTTTACACAGATAATGATAGCTGACCAGTCAACAAATCAACTGGTCAACTGATCAACTAACTATAAACCACTAAGAATGTACAAAGCCGATCACGAACGCTACAAGTTCGCACAGCAGCTATACTGCTTTACAGACAAATCAATCGCAGACATCGCCATCATCACAGGT
>DASPNB010000311.1:0-11145 GCA_035626755.1 Flavipsychrobacter sp. | reverse complement strand
TCCAGATATGCAACGATAAGCAGGCAAAGCAGGTGGTGAAGTCAAAGTCCATGGTGACCGAGGAGATCCACATGAATGACTTTCTTGCCAAACACAATATTGAATCCGTAGAAACAGACTTGGGAGAATATATTCAACAACTCGATGGTGAACCGCCCTATCACATCGTTACCCCTGCCATGCACAAGAGCAAGGAAGATGTAGCCCGTGTCTTCCATGAAAAACTAGGTACAGAACCAAACCTCTCTCCGCAGGAAATAACACAGATCGCACGAAGAAATCTCCGCAAAAAATATCGCTCTGCAGAAGTGGGTATCACTGGCGGCAACTTTTTAATTGCTGACATTGGTGCAGTGGTTGTAAATGAGAACGAGGGCAATGCCCGCCTCTCTACTGCCTTTCCTAAAACCCACATTGCCATCGTAGGCATCGAAAAAATGTTGCCTTCCGTAAACGACCTGGAAATATTCTGGCCGCTGCTGGCTACCTACGGCACAGGCCAGGAGCTGACAGTCTACGGTAACATCTTCACCGGCCCCCGCCGTGAAGGAGAAACAGATGGCCCCAATGAAATGTACGTCATCCTCCTCGACAATGGACGCACCAATCTTCTCCGTCCGGAAGTACGCGAGAGCATGTACTGTATCCGCTGCGGATCCTGTCTCAATGCTTGTCCTGTTTATAAGAACATCGGCGGACATGCCTATGGAACCACTTACAGCGGCCCCATTGGTTCGGTCATTACTCCACACTTAAAAGACATAGAAGAGTACAAACATCTCAGCTATGCGTCCAGCCTTTGCGGAGGCTGCACCGAGGTCTGCCCCGTGCGTATCAATATCCACGAAATGCTGCTGGAGAACCGCGTTATCTCTACCCAGCTTGGCCTCAATGGTTTTAAAGAAAATTCAGGTTGGAAACTCTGGAAGCAGGCCATGCTCAACCGCAGGCTGATGGATGCGGCAGGCGCAGGCATCAAATCACGCATGTTCAACATCGTCTTCAAAAAAAGCTGGGACAAGCGCCACGAAAAAGTACATTTTCCGAAAAAGACCTTCAACCAGCTGTGGAAGGAAAGGAAGTAAGAGTATGGAGCAGGGGTATTTTCCTTATCTTTAAGTACTAAATCCGCCACCTATGCGTAACCTCATTCTTTTCTGTTTTTTTTCAGCAACGATATTCTCCTGCAAAGACAAAGGGGCCACCAACGTTACTACCATAGACACCACGTATAGCAGCAATGTAAATGACCCTTACAAAGGCATGCTGGTATATGTCACTACCGACTCCAACAGCAATGTAGACAGGGACACCTGCCTGAATGCCGAGCTAAAGCTCACCTTTCTCGGTACCGATTCGGCAATAGAGGTACACCTCAAAGACCTGGAGATGAATGTTTCTTTTTCGGCGGTTGCCAGTATTGTTGGACAATTTCTGACCAACAACCGCGATATGTATTCTTGTCTAAACAATAGTTCAAATGCAGGGATATCCGTGGAATTGCCCCGGGCAAATGACAGCGTGTATTACCGCTATACCCAAATGTCCGGGCTAGGAACGAACTATTATTTTTACGGAAAAAAATAACCAGGTCATCTAACAAAGTAACCCGGTCAATCCTTTAATCTCCCAAATCCTGGTTCAGATTTCCGCTATACACTTCAGCTCAATAGCGATAGCCGTCGGCAAAGAATTAATAGCTACCGTAGTGCGGCAAGGCTGGTTGTCTTTAAAATACTCCGCGTAGATGCGATTGTATGTCTGGAAATCACGCTTCATATCTACCAGGAAAACAGTTACATCTACCAGCTTATCCCAGCTGCTGCCACTCTCTTCTAATACTATGCGCACATTGTCAAAAACGCTCCTGCACTGTGCCTCAAAATCAAACTCCAGGAAATTCCCGTTCTTATCCAGCTTCAGTCCCGGTATCTCGTCTGTATCCGGTGTGCGGGGCCCTATACCCGACAAGAACAACAGATTCCCTACACGGCGGGCATGAGGATACAAGCCCACAGGCTTCGGCGCTTTATTCGTAGATATTTTTTCAGACATTTCTTAAATATTGGAAACAAAAGTAAAGAATTTCCTCACAGCGTCATTGCGAGGCACGAAGCAATCTCGTAAGCGAACGGGTAGATCAAAATGAGTTTTCTATATCCACCCAGAGATCTCTCCAGCCATAATTCATACTCTCAATAAGTTGCTCCTTTTGTCTTCTCTTGCCACCCTTAATCCGTTTTTCCTCGGCAATCGCATCTTCAATACTATTAAATCTGCAATAGTAAACAAGCATTACACAGTTATACCTCGCGGTATAACAATTTCCATCAACCAGGTTCCGATGTTCCCAGATACGTTTGAATAAATTTGAAGTTACACCCGTATATAGCGAGCGCCGGTTCGGTGTTGCTAATATGTAAACGTAGCCGCCTTTCTGCATAGCTCATGTTATTACGAGATCGCTTCGTGCCTCGCGATGACGCTGTTGTACCATCCGGTTTACAGCTCTATACACACATTCTTCGGCTCGGTAAAGAACCGCAGCGCATCCCAGCCACCCTCACGACCCACACCACTATTCTTAAATCCGCCGAACGGCGTCCTCAGGTCCCTTAGCAACCAGCAGTTCACCCAAATGATACCACTGTGTACCTTGGCGGCAACACGGTTCGCACGCGTGACGTCCTGTGTCCATATGGTAGCGCTCAGGCCATAGTCGCTGGTATTCGCTAGCATCAGCGCTTCCTCTTCTGTCTTGAACGACTGTAATGTCACCACCGGACCGAAGATCTCTTCCATGTTCGTGCGGCACGCTGCACCCAGACCTTCAAATATCGTTGGTTCTATAAAGTATCCATCCTTGCAACGGCCCTCTGGTTGCACGGCATTGCCGCCCAGCAGCAAAGTGCCACCTTCCTGCTTCGCCAGTTCTATGCAGCTCATCACCTTATCAAAATGCACCTTGCTCACTACCGCACCCTGCCTGCTGTTCTCATCCAGCGGATCACCCACTGTCAGTTTCTTTGCACGCGCTACAAATTCCTCTTTGAACTTTTCATACACGCTCTCCTCCACCAGCACACGACTGCCGCACAAACATATCTGGCCCTGGTTCGCAAAGGACGATTGCAGCGTAGTGCGCATCATCTTATCCCAGTCGCAATCAGCAAAAATGATGTTCGGGTTCTTGCCACCCAGCTCCAGCGACAGCTTTTTGAACATTGGCGCAGCCGTAGCCGCTATATCCTTACCCGCACGGGTACTGCCCGTAAAGGAAATGGCTTTTATCTCAGGATGCGCTACTATAGCAGCACCGCATTTCGAGCCACCGCCATGCACTATGTTCAGCACACCGGCGGGTAGGCCCGCTTCCTGGCAGATGAGGCTCAGCAGGTAGCCTGTCATGGGCGTTACCTCGCTGGGCTTGGCTATTACGCAGTTGCCCGCAGCCAGTGCCGGCGCTATCTTCCAGGTGAAAAGATACAGCGGCAGGTTCCACGGGCTGATACAGCCCACCACCCCTATCGGCTGGCGCAGCGTATAGTTGATGGCCTTATCCTCCATGCTGTGGCTCTCCGTGCTCATGTGCATGATGCCCGTGGCGAAGAAGCGGAAATTGCTGCTGGCGCGGGGTATATCCACCTTCTTGCTCAGCCAGAGCGGCTTGCCGTTGTCGTTGCTCTCGGCCAGGGCCAGCGCGTCCAGGTTCTGGTCTATCAGTTCGGCTATGCGGTTCAGCACCTTAAAGCGCTCCTCGGCAGGAGTAGTACTCCATGAAGGGAAGGCAGCCTTGGCAGCTCCCACTGCCTCCTCTATATCACTGCCATCACTATCCGGTATCTGGCCATATACCGCCCCCGTAGCCGGGTTCACGTTGTCTACATACTGCCCGTTCAGCGGGGCCTGGAGCCCGCCCGCTATGTAATTTTCTATCCTTTCCGGAGCCTGAAGATTCATGGAGGCAAAGGTAAGGCGATAACTGCCAAGTACTGCCATGCAGGCGCCGCTTGCTGCCACAAAACTTGCCAGGTACTGCCATGTGTACTGCCAGCAAATGGCAGTGAACTGCCGCATAACCGCCAACTTGAATTTTGCTATATGAGCCAGCAGGGCGGCTTTTGGGCGATTTTGCCGGTTTGGCCTTTTGGTGAAGCCGGCCGGCGCGCAGGACAAAAGCAGTGACCGACGCCGCTAAGATAAAGTTACGAAAACGGGAGGCCGGATGCGCGTGGTGATCCTGTTTTGTGGGTAACTTTTTTACAAAAAGTTGCAACAAAATGAGCGGTTTTTTTCAAAAGACGGGAATGCGAACACGAAGTTGCTTATTGGGTAGCAGGCACAGCATGCTCTACACGAGCCGATGGAACACGCTTGCGCCAACGAGTGAATGTGACCAGATTTCAACTGAGTCGCCTTGATGCTGCCGAGGCCCGGAAGGCGGGTGACCCGGCAGGGAAGGAAATTAGGTTTATGCCCCCTGCGACTCAATTGGAAGTAGTTATTCCTTACAATGGTGATCAGGAGCTTCTGGACGTTCAACCAAACATGTACACTTCAAATCTGCCAGGAGGTGAAACTAAAGGAGATGGAATTCATATTGTATACATTGTACGCGCAGGCACTGATACTGCTCAAATCATGGGACCATTCGATGCTAATCTCGCCAACATAAAGAGGTGGATTTCATCAATTGAAAACGATGTCAATGCATTTAACAACGGCTTGGACGCGAGAATTTTAGCTGCAGTTGACCTGAGAAAGCAACAGGTCGATTACAATGATAGTGCTGCAAGCGGTCTTGGATTTCCAGTAAGAAAGTAACGAGGAGCTAATAAGGAAATTACAGTACACAGGTCTGTTTGCCCCCGCTACCGCGAGTCTGTGACTTGTGGCAACAGATAATGGCAGTTTGCAACTGCCGTCCTTCATTGGCGAAGCAAAAGCGGGAATATATCCACAAATGCTTCCCGCGCAATCGGCAACCGGCCAGCTTGGCATTCATCCCGAAAACAAGTAATTTTATAGTAAACATTTCCCTATGTACCGGGCTTTTGCTTTCCTCCTTGCATTTTTTATCACTGTCGTTTCTTTTGCGCAGAATATTGTGCAGAACCCCGGATTCGAGTTATACTCCCAATGTCCTCCATTTCTTGATAATCTTGCTTTCTGTAACGGATGGAAGAAACCCACTTCCGCCACTACCGACTATTTTAATTCCTGTGACAGTATCTATGTCGGCGTCCCGGGTAATCACTGTGGATATCAGCAGGCTTCGGGCGGAAATGCGTATGCAGGCTTTATGACCTATGAAGGCAACTGGCCGGACTATCGCGAGTACCTGATGGGACATCTTCTGAATATGGTGGCCGGTCAGTATTATAAAGTGAGCATCAAAGTATCTCTTGCCGGTAACTATGCATATGCTACGGATGGAATAAGTATCTTGTTAACGGTCGATAGCTTTTATATAGGCAACGTAGCAGTACTCCCTCAAAGCCCCCAGATAGATTTTTCTGATTATGGCCCTGTCACCGATACTACTAACTGGGTAACATTGACAGATACTTTTTATGCAGACTCTGCCTATAACCTGATAACAATAGGTTGCTTTAAAGAGGACAACCTTTTAGATATGGATACAGTATACGGTCAATGGCCGGAAGCCTATTATTTTATTGATGATGTGGAGATAGTGCCGGTAACCCTGGGTGTTGCAGAACATGAAAAAGAGAAAAATGCTCCTGTCATATATCCTCACCCTGTGGCTACGTCTGCAACGATGACCTTTAGTAATCGTGATAAAGAACCGTTTACTTTCAGGCTATATGACGTTCAGGGAAGAGAAGTAATGTACATCACAGATATCAGGACTGACCATATTATCATAGATAGAAGCGCTCTGTCGTCAGGTATATTTTTTTACAGGCTTGGTAGTGATAGGATCAGATATGTAGGGAAACTTATGGTGGAGTAAAGCGATAGGTTTTGATATAGATGAGATCACTCCCCCGCTACCGCAAGTCTGTGACTTGTGGTAACAGATAACGACAGTTTGTAACTGCCTTCATTTTAAAGCGGATCTCATAAATTCTCTAATTCCATAAATTCCAGTTCAGACAACTCAGCTTCTGCCCCATCGCCCTACCACAGCCTCATCGAGCCCCGCTCCGCCGGAAGCTTAGTAACATTGGTAGCAAGCTACTTTCTCCTACGCAGCGCTGGCCGCCTCGCAGCACTCTCGGCTCAGCCGAGACATGTGCGGAGAGCCGCCTTTCCCTCTGGCGGGGGAGTTCAGCGTAGCGCTCCCGTGTCAAACCCGAGGTGACCGATCCCCACTGGCGCAAGACTTTTCGACTTGTGTCAAACACATTGCAAGTCTTCAGAGTAGCGTCATTATACAGGCTCCCTATAGACTTCTTAATTTGCTAAGAATGCAGGCTTGTATCGTGTCTCTACCTTGATTTTTTGGTTTGCAGTAGTTAGATCCAATATTTTTTTCTGACTATTATTTACTTTGCAAATGGAATGATCTTCGAATACTTTCTGCACTACAACGTCATACTCAGCTTGTTTTTCGGAATCTTTTAAATAGAACCTAAAACTCTCACTCACACCGTGGTTGCTGCCAACATTTATTTTTACGATTTTAGCCTCATCCTGCTTTCTGCTTTTCTCTATAACTTCCGTGATTTCTCCCGATATCGGAAAGTTGCCGACGATGAACTGATAAAATATTTGCTTTAGATCTGTAGCGATTATCGCTCGCTCTGCCGCCAGTTTTGAGGAAAATCCCGCAGAGTTACCCGTCTTATGATAGCTATTTTTATAAAGAACATTGCCGGACTTTTTACTTGTAAAAACTATTTCAACATCGCAATCTGAAGTAAAAAGTTTGGTATCAATTATAGGGCTACCGTATGAAAAAGAAACCATTGATGTCGCATAAAGCGTATCCGTGATTGGTCGGGCGCTGTTCGCTGAGAACCTTTTTGATCCGGAAAGGATATTTATTATAGTGGCTTGTACCTCGGATGTATTGCTGAGTTCATCTGAGACTTGTATGTCTTGTAGACTAACATAATAGGTTTCATTTTCCATTTCAATGTAAGTTGAAAGGTCAATTGCTACGGGTGTTTTATTGATCGGTTCATCGATAACTATAGATTGCGCGTCAATTTTTTTATTCGTTCTTATCACATAATTTTTTAGCTGGTAGCCATTGTCAGTGCTCTCCATATTGGCGGTGCAGCCAAATTTTATCGTTGTTCCTTGAGGAAAATACTCTGCAACCGCCATTTCGAACGCGCCTAAAGTTGGTTGTTTAGTCGCTACATTAAATCCTGGCTTCCAGAAACCTCCCGGATCTAAATGATTGCCAACAACCCAGCCATCAACTTTAAATTGTAAGATCAGATCAAATTGTATTTCATAAACGGGCTGGCCGTTAATTTCACGCATAATGCCATTGGTCTTATTAAATGAAATGACTTTAAGAGGATGTTTGGCATCAAGCTTTGCGTTAAAATACTTTTGTAACTTATCTATCGCAACACTTTTGCGTGTATCTTCTGCAGATGTATTATCTTTTATAGGTTCTTGTTCACTCGAAAAGATATCTTTTGTTCCATCTTCATATTTTACCATAAAGACCTTGTTTTTATACTCGCTATATGTTGGGCCGTTTTTAGATTCCCACTTTTTATAGGATATCACATCTGGCTTAACTTCAATGATCTTTGCTTTAATTTCGTCACCATTTTTCATAACAATGATGTCTTGTGCCATTAACGACAATGTGAACGTTATTAGTAGAGCAATTGTAGAAAGTAGAAATTTCATCGTGAAGGTTCTTTTACAGCATTTAAGATACAATATTCTTACATGTATTTGTTGCTCGGAAGATATTTTTTTATACCCGCTGTTCTGGATGTTCCGCAGGGCATCCTGAACTCAAAATATAAAGCCGTTTTGTAAACGGAATTCAATGCTCAAAAGCTGAAGTAATAGATGCTGAAGCACAGAGTTTCCATCAGTCGCCGTTACAGCCCCCCAATGATGAGCATAGTCTCCGCCTATGTCCTCCCCGGAACCCGATCTCCCCATCAACGAATACGCTCACTCCGGCTAAGCGCGGCACTTCTTCAAAGAAACTATATATTGCAGCCTCCATGAGATACTTCCTTATCAGTCTTCTGCTCACCTTCAGCTCCTGTGCGATAGTAGATACACCCGGTTTTTACAGCGGCTACAAAAAGCTGTCCCCGGCTGAAAAGGAAAAGGTTGTCTTTGCTACCGATACTGAAAACGTGTGCATCTTTACAACGAGCGATAAGGTCTACGCAGTTACAGCAGCCCAACTGGTCGCCTGCCTCCGTAACAACGACACTTCCGTCGTTTACATCTGGTCGCCCCACTGCCACAGTGATATCTGCATTTCCATCAGCGCCGCCGATCACTACTGCAAAAAGAATAATTACAGCCTATACGTTATAATGGAGTACTACGACCTTCCGAAAATGACGGTCCAAAAAGCAGATGATGTTCCCATGTATGCTATCAACCATATCTACTATGGTACGGACTATTGCAATGCCTACCAGAAGCGTTTTGTGAACGACCTCGCAAAGGATAGAGAGCTAAGCAAGGAAGAACGTTACGACCGTTTTATGTTCTTCAAAAAGGACCGGCTCGTCTTCACCCGTCGGAGCATTACAGGGGAATAGCCCGTCTTCCCCGCTGGGCATAGTCTCCACCCATGTTCTCCCCGGCTTCCGATCTCCCGATCGGCGAGTTTAAGCAGGAAACCAATTTCATGGATTCCCTCAATGTGACCAGATTTCAACTGCATCGCCTTGATGCTGCCGAGTCCCCGGAAGGCGGGAGACTCGGCAGGGAAGGAGGTAGGAAATGACAACATGGAAATGGACTACCGCACAAGCCGCTTATCTTAAAAAAAATGAATAGATTTACATAAGCCACCAACCATGTATAAACCTGTTACTACACTACTGGCATTTTTCATGGCAACGGTTTCCTTTGCCCAGAATATGGTTTACAACCCCGGCTTTGAATCATACAGTCTCTGTCCCACGCTGCTTGGTGATATCGCCCGCTGCGATGGCTGGAATAAACCAACCAGCGGATCTTCCGACTACTTCAATAGCTGTGCCAACGGGGGCCAGGTAGATGTGCCCGACAATTATAGCGGTCACCAGCAGGCTGCAGGCGGCGATGCATATGTAGGGATACATACATGGACACCGATACCCTCCAATTATCGGGAATACTTTATGGGCTATATGCAGACTATGCAGCTGGGCCAGGCTTATAAGGTGAGTATTAAGGTATCTCTTGCGGGCAAATGGTCGCTGATGACCGATGGGCTCGGGGTCTTGTTCACGGTCGATACCTTCACTATGTCTTCAGGCTTCTGGAATGCATTGCCGAAGACTCCCCAGGCAGATTTTTCAGCCTACGGCGCTGTCAGCGATACCACCAACTGGGTGACGCTCACCGATACTATTTATGCCGACTCAGCTTACACCCGCCTTACTATAGGTTGCTTTAAAGACGATAGCACCGTGGTTCTTGATTCCGCACATGGACAGTTGGTGGGAGCCTACTATTATATAGATGATGTATCGGTAGAGCCTTTGCCAATGGATGTTCAGGGCTATGTAGTAAGCGGGCAGTCTCTCAGTATCTATCCTAATCCGTTCAGTCACACTTGTGAAATAAAATTCTCAAACCCCGCTAAAGAGCCATACACATTCAGGCTTTATGATTTGAAAGGCAGGGAAGTAAAAAAAATCAACAATATCCGCTCCGGTAGTTTTACCATCAGTAAGGATGATCTTCCTGCCGGTATGTACTTTTATCGGCTCGCTGGAGACGTGGAAAGGTATATGGGCAAGTTTCTTATAGACTAAAATGAATAGATTTATATAAATCACCAACCTATGCATAAGCCTCTTACTACAATCCTGGCACTTCTTATTGCCACAGTATCCGTCGCACAGAATATTGTTCACAATCCTGGGTTTGAACTGTATTCATCCTGTCCTACCACACTTGGAGATATTGACTATTGTGAGGACTGGAACAAGCCATCTAACGCCTCTACCGACTACTACAATACCTGCGCCAACGGAGGAATGGCTGATGTACCCGATAATTACAATGGTCACCAGCAGCCCGCAAGCGGCAATGCATATACCGGGTTGGTGACATTTGCCGATGTTGTTCCTGATTACCGAGAATACTTAATGGGAAAGCTTGCAAACATGCAGGCAGGGCAGGCCTACAAGGTGAGCATTAAAGTGTCGCTTTCCGGCGTCCACCGTTACGCCACCGACGGGATAGGTGTCTTCTTTGTTGTTGATAGCTTCTACATGTCGATGGGATATATGACTACGCTGCCCCATACCCCCCAGATCGACTATTCTGATTATGGCCCTGTCACCGATACCAGCAGCTGGATAACATTGACCGATACCTTTTATGCCGACTCTGCTTATACACGCCTGGTGATTGGCTGTTTTAAACCCGATTCGCTGCTTACTGTTGATACCGTTAGCCAGTTGTCTTGGGAAAACTCGTACTATTTTATAGATGACGTGTCTGTAGAACCGGTAACATTGACTGTTGCCGTTGCTGCAGCAAATGAACCGGCGAATATTTATCCGAACCCGCTTTCAGGTTCTTCTGAAGTGAGCTTTGATAATCCAGGGCATGCGGATTATAGTTTTACGCTTTACAGTATGCAGGGTCAGCTGGTGCATAGAATTTCCGGCATCCGATCCGGCAATTTTACTGTAAGTAAAGGAGATATGCCTGCGGGGCTTTACTATTACAGGCTCGCAACCACAGGCAGAAATGATGTTTATACGGGGAAGCTGGTGATAGAATAGGCGGGATCATTTGGCATACTTTGTGCCCGCTGTTCCGGATGTTCCGCAGGGCATCCTGAACTCAAAATATAAACCGTTTTTGCCAACGGAATTCTGTGCGGCACAGCCGAAATTTAGAGTTAAAGATCGGTCGGGCACTGTGCCACACATTTGGGGGCTTAAAAATTTCATGAAGAGTTTAGATTCGTTCTACCAGAGTAATAAAAACGAATAGAGAAAGCCCGCTGGGCAT
>DASPNB010000310.1:0-4412 GCA_035626755.1 Flavipsychrobacter sp. | reverse complement strand
CTTGCCTTCCAGGTGACGCCCAACACAGAGCAATTCCAGGTGCGGTATGTTATCACCCACCCTGCTTACGGCACTTTCAACTGCGCAGAGGGAAGAAGATATATAAGAACAGTTGCCGAACGTAGAGAAAAAGAGTTGCAGAACATGCACAGGCTCGCCGGTTGGAATCCTAACAAGCATCTTAACTACGTAGACGAATGGTACAGAAAAAATGGAAAAACGCCTGAGCGTATCAAGCGTGGTAGTTTTGGTGACCTGGATGGTTTTGGGGGCTGGCTTATAATGGGCTTTATTATATTGCAGGGGGGTATCACCGTATTCATGCTTCGCCGGGGTAAGCAAAGTAAGACTTAGCAATGATGTATTACCAGCCGCTTACCAGGCCTATAAGGCGGAGTATAGCCGCAACGTATAGGGGAAGTGTCAGGACCGTGAGTACTGCAACCAGTAACATTCCTAACCTGAACCTGTTCTTTATCATGGTGATGTTGCTTGTCATTTTTCGTTTTGTTTGTTGTGTTGTTCAGAACAAAGATTAAACATACAAGCCCCTTTTTAAAATTTTACGGCCTGCTTAACCGCAGCTTTAGAATCGATTAACCAGCTATTCACAAAAAACAGCCCTCCGAAATGGAGGGCTGTCCGCTGTTAAATGGATATTGAAAAGGAAATACTTATTGCTTTAAGAACGGCATAGAGTAAACTCTATCAGCACATTTCACCTGCAGTATATACGCTCCGGGGCCAGATTTGGCATCGGTAGATATTTGTTCATTTATATTACCTCTATTGCCTGAAATACTCTTCTCAAACACTTTTCTTCCCAGGACATCGGTGATAACAATGGTGGCATTCTCATTCAAATTTCCGGTCAGTACAAAACTTCCGTTGTTTGGATTTGGATATATGCTCAAACCGGCGGCCTCTCCGCCCACAGTATGAACTGAAACAGGTATTAGCGTGTTAGATTGTCCTGAGCAGGTACCATCCGATATGATCACATAATAATTGCCGTTCTGAGTAAAATTGTAAGTGCTGCTTGTAGCTCCGCTTATAGGATTGCCGTTCAAATACCATTGATAGCTCACAAAACCTGTGGGGACCGAAAGCGTGTTGCCATTTTGCGTAATCGTCGCTGTCGGCAGCGAATTTACGGTTACCGTAGATTGAGCACTGGTATCAGAACAGGAATTGGCGGTAACCCTTACACTATATTGCCCGCTATTCAACGCCGCGTAGGTGCCGCTGTTGGCTCCAGCTATAGGACTATTGTTCAGCAACCACTGGTATGTAACGCCCGTAACCGGGCTGGCTGTAAAGACGACACTATCGCCCTCGCAGAAAGTGAGTGGGCCCGATGCTGTCATACCGGCAACCGGTGGAGTGTTTACTGCAACAATAAGTGTATTTGAAGTATCAACACAACTACCCAGGCTGATCTCTACAGAATAGCTTCCGGCAGCTGTTGTCTGAAAGGAAGCACTGGTTGCCCCCGGGATTGGAGTATTATTTTGTAACCATTGATAATCTACGCCCGAGGCAGGAGTAGCTAACAAGTTGACACTGCCTCCGGTACAAAATGTAAGTGAGCCGGAAGCAGTTGCCGTTGGTACAGGCATCAAACTTACTGTGATAGACTCAGAGGGGCCGTTGCCGCAACTATTTACTCCATATACTGTGATTGTACCTCCGGCAGATCCTGGAGTTACTATGATCGATTCTGTGGTACTGCTACCTGTCCAGCCATTGGGCAAGGTCCATACATACGAGGTGGCATTATTCACCTGCGGAATGGAAAACGTATCCTGGCTGCCGGGACAGAAATACTGGGAACCGACAATTGGATCTGGCTGTGTCGGAATGGGGCAATTGGTAACCATCCGTATGCGTTGGTTGTTCACGTCTGCTACATAAAGGTCTCCCGAACCCAAAACTCCGACACCTGAAGGCCCCGCCAGCATAGCCAAAGTGGCCAGGCCTCCGTCACCGGAAAAGCCCAGAGTACCATTACCTGCCACAGTAGTAATAATGCCCGCCGGGTCCACTTTCCTGATACAATGGTTCTGCTGGTCTGCAATGAAGATATTATCTCCGGCATCAATTGCCACACCATAAGGGAAATTTAGCGAAGCCAGCGTCGCCAGCCCCCCGTCTCCCTGGTATAAAGCCTGGCCGTCGCCCGCAACAGTGGTTATCTGGGCGCCTCCAAATGTGATCCTTCTTATAACATTGTTATAATAGTCGGCCACAAAAATATTTCCGTTCTGGTCCATGCATAAACCGGAAGGGTAATTCATTGACGCTGCGGTAGCGGGACCATTGTCACCCGTATAACCGGCCGTCCCGTTCCCGGCATAAGTACTGATAATATTGCCTATGAAATCTACTTTGCGAATACGGTGGTTCAGCTGGTCAGCAATATATAAGGTCCCGGAAAAGTCGACAATAATTCCGGTAGGTCCATTCAGCGAAGCCAATACCGCGTTTCCTCCATCGCCGCTAAAGCCGGGAGTATTGTTGCCTGCAACTGTAGAAATAATTCCATTGACGTCTACCTTCCTGATTACATGGTTCAGCTCGTCAGCAATATACAGGTTACCAAAAAAATCTACCGCTACACCCCTCGGCGAATATAAGGTCGCCGCAGTCGCTGCTCCCCCATCGCCGCTATAGCCCGCAGTTCCCGTTCCGGCTACTGTCGTAATAACACCGGTCCCGTCTATTTTCCGTATCCGGTTGTTACTCGCATCGGCGATATAAATGTTGTTATTCTGATCAATGGTTACACCGCTTGGGTTGTGCAGGCAGGCAGAAGTAGCCTGGCCGTTGTCGCCGCAATAGGAAGCTGTGCCGTTCCCGGCGACTGTTGTAATAATTTGTGCTTTTAAGTTAGTAAAGCTGATAGATGTAAACAGGAGTAGACAAAATGCTGATAGCCTCATAATTGAAGAAGTTTAAAAATTATCCTATTCGAATTTAAGTTGATACACGCTGATGCCAACAGCATTTTATACAAAGCAACCCATATCTTACATAAGATGACTTCTTCTTTATTTAAGCCTTTCGCTTCAATAAAAGTGGTTCTATCTTCTTCATAAAACTGTTGCGGTAAAATTTGCTCACTGGCAGGCCCAGCGACCCGATAAAGACTTTATTGGCAGCGATCGTATTTACAGAGTTGAGTGCCACGATGTATGATTTATGCACCCTTGCAAAATGGTCGGAGGGAAGTTGTTCTTCTATATCCTTGAACCTGAAGTATGTTATATATTTTCTCTGGGCCGTATGTATGATCACGTAATTGGCCATACCTTTTACATACTGTATGTCCTGTATCATCACCTTCTCAATGCGGCGATCGCATTTTATAAACAGCGCTTCCGTGTTTGTCCCACTACCTTTCATTTGCTCATAATCCCTGCATTTGCTAACGGCTTTCAGAAAGCGGTCAAAAGGAATCGGTTTCACCAAATAATCCATTACGTCCAGTTCAAAACCCTCAAGAGCATACTCCGGATAGGCAGTTGTCATGATCACCATGCGGTCATCAACGTTCTTTTTCAGAAACTCGATACCATTGATGCCGGGCATTTGTATGTCAAGGAACAGTATTGAAACATTTTTTTCACGCAGTACTTTAGTCGCATCTTCGGCATTTTCGGCTTCAGCAACCGTTTCCAGGAAATCAATATCATCTATATACTCTCGGATGATCTTTCTCGCCACCGGCTCATCATCAATTATCATGCAGCTTAATTTCCTCATAGCGAAAGACTTAGTTGAACATCAAACATTTTGTCGCTCTCTTTTATCTGCAGCTTGTGCTTGTTGGGATACAACAGCTCCAGCCTGCGCCTCAGGTTTTGCAGGCCAAGACCATGCGCACCCATCACATCCTTATAGATAAGAGAAGACCTGGTATTCACACAGGTAAAAAGCAATCCACCGCTATCCTGCTTCAGCTCTATATACACGTAGTGATCCTTATCACTGTTTGGCCCCACATATTTAAAGGCATTTTCCACCAGTGGTGCCATTAGCAGTGGCGAAACACTGTAGCCGTTTATTTTCTCCGGTAACTTCAGCGTACAGGTGAGTTCGTCCGCCTTGCGTTTTTTTTGCAGTTCTATGTAATTCCTCAGGTAGTTGATCTCTTTCTCCAGCGGTATCTCTGCAACGTCACATTCATATAACTGGTAACGCAGCAGCTCTGAAAACCTCACCATTATGTCTCTCGCCGTACTGTTAGTCTTCTCTATGCTTCCGAAAACGAGATTGATGGTATTGAACAGGAAATGCGGGTTCATCTGTGAGCGGAGAAAGGCCAGTTCTGTTTTTAGCTTCTCCTGCTGTATCACATGTAATTGCTCCATCGACTGCACCCAGAAAATAAAAGCACGTATGGCCACACC
>DASPNB010000309.1:0-8426 GCA_035626755.1 Flavipsychrobacter sp. | reverse complement strand
CTCTTCCCCCAGCTCCCGCACCAGTGTCTTTGCTGCATGGGCCTGGTCTACTGATAGTCGCTTGCCTGCCCTTCCTGTTGTGCCCTGTTGCAAACTACCTAGCTTGGCAAATAAGGCGTCATACACTAGTCTCGCATTTTCTTTCTCGGCAAACTCATTCCTGAGCTGCAATACTTCTTGCTCACGTTGCTTCGATACTGCCTCCAGTTGTTGTTTCAGCTCCGTTATCAATGCCTCCGCTTCCTCGTTGTTGCCGGCCTCGCTAACAACCGCACTCACCAAATCCTGGAGAGCTCTTTCTACATTGCCATCTTCATAGCTAGCCCGGCGTATTTTGCCTTTCGATGCTGCCACTATCTTATTGATAGCCTCTCCCATATATTGCCCTTTAAACTCGTGGCTGAATTCTCTTTTCAGCGAGCTGCGCAATATAGGCCGCGCATACTCCTGCGCCTTTAATAGTATGCCATCTATGGGCAACTCAGGCTCAGTATCCTCATCGGCATTCATAAATCCATCCGCTATATCCACAGCCACTTCCTGCTCATAGCCCAGCCGCTCCAGCAGCTTTTGCAATTGTTCCTTCTGTTTTTCCATATCGGGTTTATATATTTTAGAATAATCAGACTTATCAACCAGTCAACTTATCAACTTATCAACCTGTTAACTTATTAACTTATCAACCTATCAACTAATCAACTAATCAACTAATCAACTGATCAACTAATCAACTAATCAACTAATCAACTGATACACACTACCTCCCCCTTTAGGGGGTCGGGGGGCTCAACCAGTCAACTACCTACCCACAGCTCCCGCAGCCTCCTTTCCCCGCAGCAATCCCATACAACGCTTTGCTGCTACTCACTACTAACTTTTTTTTTCTGCTTTTAGCACAAACCTCCCTTGGTTGGCTCCCGCATTGTACAGGCTGTTCCAGTCGTCCAGCGTTGTCACTATTTCTTCATCCTGGCTGTTTATCGGGGCCACTATGCACTGCCCGTGTTTCAGCTCTATTTCGTGCCTGTATTCTTCTCTGTGCTTTGCCACCTCGGTAGCCTCTGCCTGGTTCACAGCAGTTTCTATCACTGTTTCATCCTGCGCCTGCGCGGGCCTATTACTTTGCGGCTTACTTGCTTTTGCCATTTTTCGTGGATTTTATTAGTAAATAATCATTTCAGTATTTCATATATCTCAGCACTCTTAGCAACCAATTTGATCGCGTACACTGCTGACATTTTATTCATAGCACCGTTTTGCTTGTTTCGCACGGTCACTATTTCACCCGTCTTTACTTGTCCCGCCGACCGCCTTCTGCTTGGACCGAACACTGTCTCGTCGTTGTCCGGAAGAATATTCGTCATAGCGGCATTCGCGAAGGGCTGGGCCTCCCCCCCGGAATTTTTATTTATTCTCTTCTTGGGTTTTGCCATATTCAATGCTTTAGTTCAACCTTTCACTTATCTTACTAAACCGTCTTATCAACTTATCAACCAGTCAACCGATCAACTAATCAACTAATCAACTAATCAACTAATCAACTGACCAACCATCTCATCCAGCACCTTCACAATATCCCTTACGCCGGCATTCAGAAACCAGCCTATACCCCTGTCCAGTATTATGTTGTTCAGCATCACTTCTACCCTGTCATATTTCACATAGTCTATCTGCCCCACACTACCCAGTTCCTGTCTGGCACGAAGCTCCTCGTTGGTCATGCAATAAAGACTGTCCCATACCTTCACCACCCGCCACTTCTTCAGTTCAGCCTGGTTGCCGCTGTATACTATTTGCATATACTCGTCAGTCTTCTGCCTGCGCACGCTTAGATCAGCATCTTTCAGCGCTATCATTTCCTGCTGCACGTCTCCTTCAGTCTTTATCTGGAATTGTGTCGGTTGCTCTATCGTGTACGGCCTTTGCGTGGCAATCCCCATATGCAGGTATCCAAACAGGTACATCAGCATTCTATCTGTGAGCTCAAACAGGTGTGCTGAACAGTTGCTGATGAGCAGGTATAACTGCTCCCTGTCTATGGCCTTAGCAATGCCGCTCTGGTTCTCCTCTGTGTACTTCAGGTGCAGCGATCTCAGCCCGGCTTCATATATTTTCCAGCATCTCTCAAAGCTGTTTTTCGATATACTCACGTCAGGATTAATGAACTTTATCCTATCCATCATTCCCTGCGCACCGTTCAGCTCGCCCGGCCTGAATTCACTCTCCTTTATCACATGTATCTCACCCGGGTTCACCGATATTGTTCCTCTGCCCTTGCAGCTTCTGCAGTTTTCCTCCTGCATCCCGCTCTCGCAGTGCTCACAGCTATAGCTCTTCACTCCCTGTCCCATGCACTCATTACACACGCTCTCCACCATCTGTATATGGGGGTGGTTGTTGTTTTTGGCAACTATTTCATCATCTGAGAAATTTCTGGCTATAAGGTCTGCCCATGTCACAAACGACTTAAAAAGCTCCCTGTTGTTGTCTACTACAGGTAATATTCCCAGGTTGTGTTCATACACACTTAGTAGCTCATATTCCTTCCCGCGCTCGTCGGCCTGTATTAGTTTTATGCAGTATTGCCTGTCCAGGTAGTAAAGCAGTTTCTTCCCTTCCGCATCTCGCTGTGCCCTGAAGAGAATACTCTGCCTGGGCGAAAAATGCAGAATGTACCTGCTCTCCACAATTTCCACATCTGGCTGGGCAGGCTCGTCACTCCCGAATTCTTCAAAATGACTTTCCACCAGGGCAAATTTTCCATATGGGTCGGTCAGTATGTGCTCAAAGAATTCATCCTTTACCCGCTTCTCAAACTCTATACCTTCCAGGTAAGCCTGGTCGTCCTTTTCATTGGCTGCAATGGTATACTGCGACGCCTGGAAGATTGATCCCGCTATCTGTTCTTTCCCCCGCAGGTATACATCCTGCGCCAGCAGGGGATATACCGAAAGCCGGAACTGGTAATGTTCTTCCTGCTCATTCGGGTGCCTGTTAAGTATATAGTTGTCAAAAAGGTACTGATATCGCTCCTCGTAGTTGGCCGGTCTTATTACTCCCCCTCTCTTGCTCCCGGGCTTGTTGAATTGCGGGCGGATGCCCTTGGCATGTATCGATATCCGGTCACTTGCCTCCTCCCACTTTCTTTTATCAGCGGGAGGGGCGAGCTTACCGTCGTTCAGCTTTGTGAACAGCTCTTGAAAATCCATAGTAAATGGAGGTTTATTCTTTATTGGTAAAGTGATAACAGGCTTGGATAGGTACCTGTTTGTGTTGAAAGATCCAGGTATGGCTTGGGAAAATGCTTCAGTGGATCTCCCAGAAAGCGAAGTACAAACTTCTTCACCTCCATGCACTTGTTAGGCAGCGTCTTGTCTTCCGCCTGGAACGCACTCATTACTGCCGTCATAAACTTGGTATAGTTCCGGTCCTGGGCGCCAAGGTATAACAGGCCGTTACACGTCGTCCATCCGAAATTGAAGTACTGGCCCGCCGTCACGCCATGCCAGAAGTCGCGGTCAAAATAAAGCGCTGCTGCTCCTGCATCATCTATATCTATTGCATTAAAGTCGCTGCCTGTTAATTCTCTTTGAGTTACTACTGGCACAGCGGGGGCACAGTCATGAAAGGCGAAATCCGTCGTCTGCGGATCACCCCAGTTAAAATCCTTCAGCTTGGGGGTCGCGCCCAGTGTCTTCGCTGTTATCATCGCATCCAGGGCTGCTGCCTTTGCAGCATCTGCACCGCTCGGTATCGACAGGTTACAACGAAAAAGGACCAATTTGCTTTTGCAGTCGTCTCTTGTAGTCACGCTACAAATATTCCCCAACTGCGGAATGGTAATGCCGCTTACGCAGCTTGATGAACAAACCATTGTTGATTCAGATTAATAGTTAAAAATATTTCAGGGGATCTTTGTTACGTGTCCTCTCTTTAACGTAAACTCTTCGCCGTATTCTCTACGCCACAGCCGCGTTATATTGCTCTCTGGATTTTCTTCAACCGCTACTGTGATGCCCCTCCTGGCAGGGAGGGGATTGAATTTGCAGCTTGCCTGCAAATTCAGGGGAGGGAAACACAGCGACTGAGCCGCTCACCCTTCTACTTTTTTCTTTTTCCTTTTTTCTTTTTCCTTTTTTCTTTTTTTTTTTACTTCACCCTACGGCAGTGTCGTAAAATACAGCGGCCCGATATATCCGCTCACATCCGTGCCGCAGTTAATTCTTATTTTAATACTGTACTGCGTATTGGCAGATAAACCTGTTATCGTATAAGGAAGAGTATTCAAGCCGGTGATCGGGTAGTTATTGCCACCATCAAACGAAATATCAAATGTTGCACCTCCCACCAATGGAGCTACATTTCCAAGAGTAATACTGTTATTGGTAATGCTGTCCACTACTATATCTCCATTCTGGCCCACACAGCGCAGATCATCTATATCTACCGTATTACCTATTATCTTCTCACAACCTCTGGCATCTGTTATTTTCACCAGTACCGATAGGCAGCTGCACCCGGCATTAATATTGGTGTCTCCGGGATCAGTAAAGTCCCCGTCACTGTTGGCATCTATATGCCGGCAATCTCCGTCATACGATGTACCCCTTCTGTAGAAATTGCTGTCACTGTTATCAGCCCAGTTCTGCCCGAATGCATTATGCGGATTGATAGTTCCCTGGCATATATACGCCTGCCAGTCACTGAGTGTATAAGGGGGTATCCCTCCGGAAATCGCACTCGTGTCCACGGAAAACCGCCATATACTTCTGTCTACTCCATATCCCTGGTCCGGCGCGGTTGTGCAGAACACAATACCACTATATAATATCGGGTCTTCATCACAATTAGGTGGTATTATCTCGCAGGCACAATCAAATATCACGCTCCGCTCACATTTCACCAGTTCCACATCCAGTTTCTTCATGCTTCGTCCTGCTATATTCCGCTCCACGAAGATCGCTTCACTATCAGGTATATATTCTTCACCATTTATATACAGTTTCTTCCCGCTGAAAATGCTTTCTATAATATTCACCATATAGTCAGGAAAATCCGTCGGGTAGGCTCCCTGTAGCTTATAGCGCTGCTGCAGTTTCGATTTAAAGTTGTTACACCTTACATTTCTGTTAGCGCTTATGTTGCTGGGCAGTTGTTTTAGCACGGCTTGTATGCGCATATCGTTCTTCGCCTCCGTCAGCGATCCTGTTTGGCTGTCGCCCAATCCTATCGTGTCAAACACAAACGTCCCGAATATATCAGTCTTCGCCAGGCAGTAGTCACTGCTTATCTTCACGGTCGGTTCACACATCGGGCAATGGAACGGCTCACTCAGCAATGCCAGCTCTTCCCCTTCACCGGTCGGTATCAGTGGCACTTCAAACCTGAAGCAATGGAACGGCAGGTACACTATTATCGTTTCCGTCCCTATCGATTCAGTATATGGCCAGGTTGAGTTCCCGTTCCCTACATCCGAGTATGCCTGCCAGCTTATATCCCCGGCTTCCATGCTACACGGTATCTGGAATGTCGTCGGCCCTGTTTTTATTATTCCCGCTGGCAGCGGCCCGTCTATATTATAGTAAACCCCTCCATACAGCAGGAATACCGTGGTATTGTGCAGCCCGTTCACATAGTTATTGATCAGGCTGGTGTGATAAGCGGGTAGCAGATCATCCAGCAGGTCCGCCACGCATATCTCTTGCTCGCTCGGTATCCCGTTACATGCATAGCTGTTCGTCGGCATTTTAAATATCAGCCTGTTCACCCCTATTCCTGTCACCAGGGCCCACTCCGTCATGGCCAACAGTTCCTGCAACTTATTCCCTTGCAGATCACTTAGCCACACTTCCTCCACAGTATACCCTTCAGGTATATCCGCCTGCAGATACAAGCTATCATCCCCGCTCTCATACGGTATGGAATAACATTCATCCAACTCACATTTCGTGGACGCCCAGTCACCTCCACTGTCTTTCAGGTACCAAATATTGGAAACATTGCCCATCAGGCTTACAGGTTTATAGTTATCGATCTTGTTACTTTCCGGCCGCTGAGACTTCAGCCAACCTCGCCCTTTTCGTTACGCAGGACCGCGTAGATATGATTGTCGTAATGCCTCGCAACATTACCATACAAATTTACAACAACTCTTACCGTTTTCAATCACCTCCTCTCTCCTTTGTGGGAAACTTTTTTTCCTAGTAGTCCGTCAACGCCTTAGCCTGGTTTCTCGCTACTACTTTATTATACGTTTCATTTTCCACGTACAGTAGCTTAAAATTATTTTCATCTTCCACGCTGCATAGTATGGCACCCTTAGCCTTATCGCCTTTACTCCCTTTAGGAAACCACCACAGGTTTGCCCTCGTTGCATCCTTGTACTTCGCAACGATCTTGTGCTTGTTCGCCTTCTCTTTTTTATCTCCTTTAAAGAGCGCTATACTCCAGTCACTCTTGCCATGCTTCTTTTCAAGCTGACCTATCACCGCCATATATTTGTCAAACATCTGCATGATATCCGCCCCCGCCATATACACTTCAGCCATATAAAGCCTACCGTTCTCATACCTCAGCCTCACCCCCACAGCTTCAAAATCCCCGAACATACAAGTCCCGTATTCCACCATATCCTTTTCCACGCTCGTTGGCCTCACCCCATGCTTTTCTTTTATGATCTCCTTACTCTCCTCCACGCTCACCCCGAAAGGCACACCCCATACTCCGCTCAGCTCCTGCGCATCCGCATATACTGCGCTCAGTATCAGTACCAACAGCATCATTACTCTTTTCATAGTCGGTCAATTTATTAGCAATATATAAATTTTTACTCCTCCCTCCTCCACCCTTGTGGATATCTGGTATTTACCCGCTTCTTATTATATTTATCTTCGTAAAAAAGCTGACTATGAAATATACACTCGCTCTCCTCGCCATCCTCGCCCTCGCCTCCTGCAAGAAAACTTACAAATGCTCCTGCACCAAAAAAGACGGAACTGTCTTCACTGAATCAACTTGGAAAGCAACCAAAGGCGATCAGACCGAACTTGAAAAGAGATGTGATGAGCAAACTATTTCATATACCCTGCAATCCCCACTAGATTCTCCAAATTGCGTTCTAAAATAGCACTGCTATGCAGTGTACTTTATTTCCCCAGCCAACCTTATCTCATTATTTTCATAGTCAAAAACGACACTTCGTATTGCTCCCTTGTCACCGCCAGGCAGCACGATTAGATGGTCAAGATGCACGACAATTCCATCACCATATCCCGCATCAAAAACTATCTTTGTTAGAGATTCACAGCAAAGCTCTAATACTATTTCCCAGCCTTTATTTTTATAGCCACCCAATGTAGGATTGTCGATCGAATGCATGCTATATAAATTATCCGCGTAAGCAATAAAACTTTCATGGAAGTAAAGAGGCCAATTATAAACATAATAATCATTGGACGTACCCCAATTGCTATAAATCCAATCATCCTTCCAAAAGCTTATATTAAAATCATCCTCGTGAATCTTCACCACATGCGCATCCTTCATCTCGCTCTCATCATCATAGCACAGCAGCTTTCCCATGGTCGTCTCATCCTGCTGCATCAGCATCGCATTCTCCGCCCACGATAGTGTCGTATCCAGCCAGCCCGTCTGGAAGGCAAATAGCAGCCTTCTTTCTATCCCGTCCAGCGCAAAACGCGCCACGCTATACAGTTCTGTCTTTATTTCCTTTATCCCCTCATAGTTCCACTTGTCCGGTATCGGCAGGCTCGCATTCCAGTCTTTCTGCCCGTTATACCTGTGCCTCGCTTCATTCCCAGATATATCTATTGCATCCTGCCCCCAGGTCATCACTGTCGATGCAAACCGCTTCGGCACATTCGAGCTGTAGCACACCGGTTTCAGCAGCAGCTTCTTGTCATCGCCTGTAAAGTCAAACAGTATCTCCGGCGGAAAAGTATCCTTCCTGTGAAAGTAGAATTTATTGTCCTCCAGTTTAAACTTGGCATTGAAGATATCCTTCAGCGTATAGGCATAGTCTATCACCGAGTGTATGGGCCTGTTGTCATGTATCCAGTCCCTCTTGTCATCATTCACCTGGCTTTCCTGCAGCAGCCCCTTTTTCACCGGCGCAAACAGGTGCGCGGTATTATAATATCTCTTGTAGTCCGAGTCTGGATCATTAAATATATCACTCACAAATTCTATCCTCTGCCCGGTCGCTGTCTTGCATTTGCTGCAGCCGTTTATAAAATAGGTTCTTACAAAAGGCGAGGGATGCATCCTGTTACACCCCAGCATCACTTGCAGAAAGTTGGTTACTTTCTCTGCCACATCATCTTCCAGGTCATCTGCAAAGGTCACGGTACCCGTGCCGAATACGGCATTTATCAGGTCCTGCAGTATATTGGCTATAGCCAGTATCG
>DASPNB010000308.1:0-7381 GCA_035626755.1 Flavipsychrobacter sp. | reverse complement strand
TTCCCTTTCCATGTGGAGGCGCTGAAAGATGTAAAAAAGATCGTTTTCTTCTCTTACCCTGCGCAGATATTTGCCGCCTATGAGCATGGCTACCTGGTGCATACGGGGCCAACTAACATGGGAAGGAAAAAAGACCCTACACCAACCGGTTTGTTCTTTGCCAACTGGAAGGCTGAAAAGACAACCAGTACTTTCAATGACGAGTGGGAGCTGAAATGGAATTTCAACATTCAGAATAAGGAAGGAATAGGCTGGCACCAGTATGCGATGCCGGGGTATCCCGCATCGCACTCCTGCCTGCGTATGCTGGAAGAAGATGCAAAAACTATGTATGAGTGGGCAGATCAATGGGTGCTGAAGGGTACAGATAATCTGTTGGCGCAGGGAACGCCTGTGATCGTTTTTGGTGTCTATCCTTTTGGAAGCAGGAAGCCGTGGATGGCACTTGTGGATGATGCAAAGGCACTGGACATAAGTGAAGAAATGCTGGCAGGCGAGGTGCAGCCGCATTTGCAAAAAATACTAGGCGAGCAGGCAAAGCGCAGGAAGTTGGGCAAATAATGTATTACCTGAGTGCACGTGCCAGGCGAGCGAGCAAAGGAAGTTGCTCCCGTGTAATGTTGAGATAGGGGGTTGGAACTGATCCGAAACTCAGGAAGAATTGTTCAATTGGTTCTATCATTGATCCCTCAAAATCGAATACTTTGCTGCCCTCCTCTTTTGCTTTCCGTATGGCGTTCCATATTACCAGGGCCATAGCACCCCGGCCTTTAAAGCCGGGATCTGTACTGCCTAGAAAATGAATAGTAATGCCCCGGTATGCAAAGTAGATGCAGCCGGCTATTGCTTTGCCCTCCCCATCGCGGGCTACGATAGTGTGACACATTCCTTTTGAGACATAATGATGTGCAATGTTGGCTAAGGCCTTATAATGTGCCTCTGTAATATTTTTGATCTTATCATCCTTGGCTTTCCGGAATATATCTATAACGAGATCTATGTCAATTCCGGGAGTGGCTGTTATGTTGTCTTTTTCCGTTTTCCGGATATGGCCACGAGCTTTTTCGGAAATATTGGACCAGAGCTCGTCTTGAGTTTGAGTGAGTGCCAAGTGATTACTATACCGCGGGCTCACGGAATAACCATTCCAGAAAAATGGCAGCGGATAGTCGAATGCGGGCGAAAAGTTATAACTGAAGAGTTTTATAGGAGGCAGCGATTTTATAATGAGTTTAACCCACTGTCGTTTTTGCTCAAAGGATTTAGCTGTATTTGCTCCGGAGGGGCGGAACATAATACCCCAATACTGGGTGAATATGGGTTGGGTGCTGTAGGTGATGCCTCCTTTCTGTTTTAATATAAAGGGCATAACGGCATGGATCATATCATTGCTGCGCACAATTACGGCCTGCCAGTCGGGCTCAAGGGTGGAAATATAGTAGTGGCAGGAGTATATCATGCCCTGCGGAGAGGCTTGTACAAAGCTGTCCCAGGCCTCTGCATTTATTTGTTTGCCGTTTAATACTACTGCTTCCATCAAGGCCGGTAAAAGTAAAAAAGCTAAGGCAGAGTTGTTAAATGGTGCTAAAATAAAAAGGGAGCCCCAGGCTCCCTTTTTATTTTATATAGAATGTCTAGATCTTCCAGTCGTCTACATTGCCTTCTTCCTGAGCAGCCACCACTGTTTCCGAAGTTGTGGTTATTATGCTACCTTCTTCTGCTTCCTGATCGTGGTTATAAGCGTCAAAGTCAAAATCAGGCATCAGGTCTGTCTTTACATAGTTTACCGTTTCTGTAAGAGCATTCAGGAACTTATTAAAGTCCTCTTTGTAAAGAAACATTTTGTGCCTGTCGTAGCCATTGTCATCAAAACGCTTTTTGCTTTCAGTGATAGTAATAAAGTAGTCGTTTCCGCGTGTAGAGCGAACATCAAAGAAATAAGTCCTTCTCTTGCCGGCCTTTATGCGTTTGCTGAAAAGGCTTTCATTGCTACGGTTGTCGCCAAAATTTTTGTTATCGTACGCCACAATTCTTTGTTTTAGTGAATGATATTGCGCTGACAAAATTAATTAAGTATGTGAGTTATCCAAATTTATTGCCGACTAACTTTAATTTATTTGTGTTTAAATTACCACCGGAATTGCTGTGGGAGAGCTAATGTGGGAGATAAGTGCATGCATTAACCAAAATGCCGGCTGTGTACAGGGTAGTGAGGTCATTCAATGCATTTATTTATTCCGGGATGGGGGAACATTGATCCGGAAATTGAGTGGAAAGTAACGGATATGGGTACAGACCCGGCCTCAGTTGGTGCTAAATTGACTAAAGGAAAGGCTATTCCGTAAGATTCCTAATTCTTCTTAAAAACAGATAAAAATTTCCAACCTATTGCTAAAGAATTATGTCTTCCTTAACAATTATTAACTTAGCCCGGAATAACATTAAGCTTTATTTAGTTTCGATCTTTTTTGTATTTGATGGACTTGGCAGGAGCTAGCTTACAGGCATTAACATATTGGTATTTTAACGTGATGTTAAGGCGAAAAAATTTTTAACTTTTTTTATTGAAATACCATGAATAATGATTACTTTAATACTTTAATAATAAACAAAAAGAGACCAATGGCACCATTTAAATCTACTCTTTTAGCAATTGCTTTATTTCTGCTTCCGAATATTTCGCAAGCACAATTCACAAACTTCTGTCCCAACAATATTGATTTTGAGCAGGGCAACTTTTTTAACTGGCTCTGTTTTACAGGAACGTGTTGTCCTATACAAAACATGATCTATTCAGGGCCTGTTGCCGGCAGGCATGAGATTACTAACGGTCCGCCCGTTGATCAGTACGGAGGCTTTCCGATAGTAGCGCCCGGTGGTGGACAATATTCATTGAAGTTGGGTAACAACAGTGTTGGTGCGCAAGCTGAACGTGTTCGTTACTATGTGCAGGTGCCGGCTGGCCTGAATAATTATAGCCTGGTATACAGGTACGCCGTGGTTTTCGAAAATCCTGCAGGTCACGGTCCTGCTGAACAACCACGTTTTGAAGTGCGTGGTTATGACTCGACTACAGGAACACCAATACCATGTGCTACGTTCACCTATGTATCTGCAGGGCAAGGCAATAACGGATTTTCACAATCGACCGTTGCTCCGAACCCATATTATAAAGGCTGGACAACCGGTTCGATCAATCTTTCAGGTTGGGCTGGTAGTACCCTTTTGCTTGAATTCTCTTCCGGTGATTGCGCCCTTAGCGGACACTTCGGTTACGGATATGTGGACATGACATGCGGTCTGTTCCAGATATCAGGCGGTGCATGTGGCCTGTCTAATACTACCCTTTCGGCTCCTTACGGTTTCGATACATATACCTGGTGGGATGATAACTACACTACTATAGTAGGTACAGGCCAGGTGGTAACAATTCCCACTCCGCCGGTTACTTCCGATTATCACGTGGTGATCACACCTCAACCCGGTTTCGGTTGCCCTGATACAATGACTACTACGATAAATGTTACTGACATGCAGTTTGGTCCCGGTAACAGCAACGATACTACTATCTGCCCGGGTGCAAATGTGCCATTGCACGTTCAGGCTACTGGTACTACCGGTCCTTTTACATATAACTGGTTCCCGACAACAGGTCTCACATGTACTTCATGCCCGAACCCAACTGCGGTGAATGTAACAAGTACCATTTCATATTATGCATCCGCAACGGATAGTAATGGCTGTATTAAGCTGGATACAATAACTATTAACGTAAATAATTTCAGCAGCATCACGATGAATGTTACCAATGTGGCCTGCAACGGTCAGAACAATGGTAGCATAACAGCAACGCCTGTGGGTGGCAATGGTCCTTATACTTACCAATGGTTGCCTGTAGGTACGGGTAATACACAAACTGTAAATAACCTGGCCCCGGGTACATATACGGTAACTGTTACTGACGGTATGGGTTGCGTTCGTACGGCAACGGCTACAGTTAGTCAGCCACCTGCAATGAACCTCCAGATGTCATCAAACTCAATCAACTGTTTCGGACAGACGAATGGCCAGGCGAGCGTTGTGGTTTCCGGTGGTACATTGCCCTATACTTACAGTTGGGCTCCAACCGGTGGTACCGGTTCTACAGCTACCGGTCTTACGGGCGGTACCTATACAGTAACTGTTACTGACGGTTCGGGTTGTACTGCGCAGGGAACTGCTACAGTTCAATCTCCGCCACAATTAACTGCCTCAGTTAATCCAAACACGGTTATTCATAACAATTGTTATGGCCAAAATATAGGATGTGCTACAGTAACAGTTAACGGCGGCACAGCTCCATATACTTATTTCTGGAGCTCTAACCCTGCACAGTATACTGCACAGGCATGTAACTTATATGCAGGTAACTATACCTGCCAGGTAACTGATGCTCATGGCTGTGTTGCTACTGCAACAGTTACTATTACTCAGCCGCCACAACTGGTGGCAAGTATTTCTAACCAGGTAAATACAACTTGTAGCGGTTCTAACGGTTCGGCCACTGTAAACGCGAGCGGCGGTACCGCTCCTTATACATACTCATGGAGCAACGGTCCTACTACTCAACAAAACACTGGTCTTGCACCCGGTCTATATACAGCTACCGTAACAGATAGCAAGGGCTGTATCGCCAGCGTACAGGTACAGATCGCTTCATCAAGCACAATGACTCTGAATATGAGCTCGGTGCCAGCATTGTGTAACGGTGCATCTAATGGCAGCGCTACGGTACAGGTATCCGGTGGTACTCCTCCTTATACATATTACTGGAATCCAGGTGGTGGTATGGGTTCTACAACCACTCCTATTACTGCCGGTAACTATGTAGTAACCGTAACAGATGCCCAGGGCTGCGTTGCTTTCGGTAACGTTACAGTTGGTGAGCCTACTGCAGTGGTAGCTACTATCACTTCTTCTACAAATGTTAACTGTTCAGGCCAGTCAACGGGTTCCGCTATCGTAACCGGCAGCGGCGGTACGGGTCCTTATACTTATCTATGGTCTAATGGTCAAACTCAGACAATTGCTACCAACCTCGCTGCAGGCACTTATACCGTAACTGTTACAGATAGCAAGAATTGTACAGATACTGCACAGGTGCAAATAACGCAGCCTCAGCCGGTAACCGTTACCATGAATGCAGCTAACGCTACCTGTTCTCAATTGAATGGTTCCATAACAGCAGTGGGTAATGGCGGTACACCTCCATATACTTATACATGGAGTACTGCTCAAACAGGTCCGACTATTAATAACCTTGCCCCGGGCAACTACTCTGTTACAGTTAAAGATGCGAATAATTGTACCGGTGTGGGCAATGCAACAATACTTCAATCAATAGCACTTACTATCGTTACAACGAAAGAAGATGTAAGCTGTAATGGAATGGCTGATGGCTGGGCTAACTCAACTGCGCAGACCGGTGTGGGACCATATATGTACACATGGACAAACAGTCCATCTACAGACAGTCTTGCACCTAACCTGGCAGCCGGCACATATATAGTTAATATAGTTGACGCGACAGGTTGTCCCGGTGCTGATACTGTAACTATTACAGAGCCTACTCCGCTGATTGCGACAGTTTCTAATGTAAACGACGTGAAGTGCTACGGCGCAGCTGATGGTTCTGCATTAGCTAACGGCAGCGGTGGTACTGCTCCTTATACTTACCTGTGGAATACCGGTGGTACCACTCCTAACCCGACTACAATGGGACCTGGTTTCTACACAGTTACTGTTACCGATGATCATGGCTGTACCGATACGGCAAGTGCGCAAATAAATGAGCCTGTTGAACTGGTTATAACTGCTCAGGCGCTGACAAGCAGCTGTGAAGGCGCGGGACAAGGTACTGCAGATGCCCTGGCGTCGGGTGGTGTTCCTCCATATAGCATTGCATGGCAAACTAATCCGCCGCAATATGGCACATCGGCCAGCGGAATGAACCCTGGTACGTACAATGTAACTGTTACAGATGGTAACGGCTGCCTTAAGACAACTACTGTAACGATTAATGGCTTCCCGTCACCAACGGTTGACGCTGGTGCCGACAGGATATTCTGTTTCGGAATGAATGGCGTTCAGTTAACAGCAAGTGGTGCTGATTCATATAGCTGGAGCCCAGCGGCAGGTCTGTCATGCACAGCTTGTCCTGACCCGGTAGCTTCACCAAACAATACCACCAGCTATATCGTAACAGGTACGGATGCCAATAATTGCACAGGTACTGACGAAGTGCTGGTTACAGTTTATAAGGAACAACCCACTTCATCAGGTTCTGATAAAGATATCTGCGTGGGTGATGTTGCACAGCTGAACGCTTCAGGTGGTGAATCTTATATCTGGTCGCCTTCTGAAAGCCTGAGCGATGCTACTATTGCTAACCCGGTTGCGGCACCGACAGTGACAACCAACTACCAGGTTATTATCATAGAAAATCCTTGCTTCTCCGATACTCTTGATCAGGTGGTAAACGTTTACGAACGTCCTACGGTTGACCTGGGTCCTGACAGAAGAGAACTTTCGGGTTCTACTATTATCATCAAGGCTGATACCACGAGTGCGAATAGCATCATGTGGTTGCCAACTACCAACCTGAGCTGTACAGATTGTATCGATCCTACTGTGAATGTAGAGTTGACAGCTACCTATGTAGTTACGGTTGCTAACCCTGGTTGTACAGCTACTGATGACATCAATATCAACGTGAGCTGCGAAAGGACAGACCTGTTCATTGCCAATACATTCACTCCGAACAACGATGGTAATAACGATATGTTCTACCCGCAAACGCCTGGCATTAACAGGATCAAGACAATGGTGATCTTTGATCGTTGGGGTGAAAGGATGTATGAAGCCGTTAACTTCCCTGCAAACATGCCAAGCTACGGTTGGGATGGTACATACAAAGGCAAGCCACTTTCACCTGATACTTATGTATACATGATCGAATACATTTGTGGTGATGGAACCAAGATAGTTCTGAAAGGCGATATCTCACTGGTTCGATAATCGACTTATTTAAAAAATATAAATCCCCTGCCTTATAGGCGGGGGATTTTTTATGAGCCATAATGACAATAAGATGGTTGATGGAGGTACAATGGCGTAAGACTTAAGCAGTTAAAGGATAAAACTGTATTTTAGTGCTTACAAGTGAGCCTATGAAGAGATTGTTGTTATTGTTCCTGCTCATTTCGCAGTACAGCCAGGCGCAATTGGTAAGCGTGCAGGGAGTGGTAAAGGATGCAAAAGACAAAAGTGCATTGTCTTTTTGCTCCGTGGCTATAAAGGGGACCGGTAAGGGCACCCTTACCAACGAAGACGGTGCCTTTAC
>DASPNB010000307.1:0-19943 GCA_035626755.1 Flavipsychrobacter sp. | reverse complement strand
TTTGAAGTTACTACGGGCGTAGTAGGAGCATTGGGATCCACCAGGGTAAGCGGGCCGAGTACATTTGTAGTGCAGCCGTTAACCACGATAAATACGTTCGTGTAAGTGCCCGCAGGCAGGCCGGAAATAGTAATGCCACCGTTGACAGCAGTTTGTGTTAAGGTGAGCGGGTTACCGTTTTGCGTATAATTGACTGTGTAACTGGTACCCGACACCAGGCCGGTTATCAAAATGCTACCTGTTGAAGATCCACAAGCAGATGGATTAGTAACCTGAGAATAAATGGTAGGTACGACAGGACCGTTGATAGTAACGGAAAGAATATTTGAAATACAGTTAGTAGTGGTATTCATTACAGTAATGTTAGTATAACTGCCATGGGCGAGGTTGCTTAGAGTTATTTGCGAACCTGTGATGGTTACTGTCTGCGGAGGCTGCGGTGTGCCATTGAATGAATAGTTGACCGTGTAAGTGCCTGCAACGAGATTATGAAGTGTAATGCTGCCGGTTGGTGTTGCGCAGTTGGTATTATTAACAGATGTCAGCGTGATATTCGGCGCCAGGGGATCAGTGAGCGTAAACGGACCAACAATGGTAGCGGTGCAACCATTCAAGCTAACAACTATGGAGGAATATGTGCCTGAACCGAGGCCGGAGATGATAGCCTGACCTGATCCGTTAGACATAACAGTTACAGGTGGCTGCGCAATGTTGTTCTTACTGTAGGTGATGGTATAATTTGTGTTTGCAGTTAAGCCGCTAAGCGTAATAGACCCGTTGGTACCACCGCAAGTAGTGGGATTCTGAGGTGTAGTGGTAGTAACCGCAGGTGTGGGATTTACCACAACAGTAAGTGTTGCGGGTGGCGAAGTGCAACCGTTGATGGTAGAGGTGACACTATAAATTCCCGCATGTATAGATTGGGCACCATTGATGGTTGGCGAGGCCAATGTGCTTGAGAAACTATTAGGGCCTGTCCATGCAAAAGTTGCATTGTTACCACTGGTAGCATTAAGGGTTATCTGGCTGCCGGAACAAACCGGGCTGTTGCTTGATACACCAGGAGCAGCAGGAACTGCATATACGTTGACCGTAATCGCGGTACGATCACTTTCGCAACCATTTATTGTTTGGCTTACCCACCAGGTAAATGTACCGGCAATAGTGGTGCTTGGTATAGGCGCAGTGCTTGAACCTGTACCGCCCGTTTGCGAGGTATACCATAGCAGGTTGGTACCCGTTGCTGTTAAAGCAGAAGACGCCTGTCCCACACAGTAGTTTATCGGCGAGTTTGCAGTTGGCGGAGTAGGTGTAACTATATTTACGGTTACGCTGGCTGTAGTAGTGCCGCAGGCAGTGACGACCGTGACGGTGTAGGTGCCCGACTGCAGGTAAGTAGCTGTGCCCACTGTGGGGTTTTGCTGGTTGGAAGTAAAATTGTTCGGTCCTGTCCATGAATAGGAGATGGCGCCAGTGACATTAGAAGCCGATAGTGTAAGTATACCACCGCAATTGGGGTTATTGCTACTGGCAGTAAGATTGATATAGTTTGGATCGATGAAATAGGCGCTGTAAGTAATTTCGTGTGAGTTGTTATTATAGTAGTACCATCCTCCACTGGTCCAAACGGCGACGGAATCGATGCTGCCGTTTATATCAACCTGGGCACCTGCTGTCGTATTTTGTACAGTGTTGTATAAATAGCCATAGTTATTGACAAGGGTTTGGCCGCATGTGCCCGGAAATGCAGAGATGTTGGCATTGGTCAAAGTGTAATATTGTCCATTGACAAAAAATTCGACCCATTCGCCATACTGCATATCTGCTATCTGGAAACGCACCCCCGTAACAGTAGGAGTAAATTTAAACTGGTACCCACCCCACCCGTAATAGTACTGGTTATTCCAGGTACTGTCAGAGTAAGGACCAACACCGCAAGTCCAGTTGGTGCCGTTCCAATACTGGTTTTGCTGGTAATAATAATACCACCAGAATGGACCTACTTCCACATCGGTGCAATTGTACTGCTGGATACCGCTTGTATGAAGTATCTGGGTGTATTGTCCCCTGGAAGAAAAAGAAAGGAGAAGAGACAATATTGCGCAGAAAGTAATTTTTTTGATCATGGTGCCTTAACTTATATTTTAAAAATAAATCTTAAAAAGAAGTTAAAAAAATAAAATAGGGACTTTTTACTTAAATACCGGTTAAGAACGTCAGAATATATATTTTCATTAATCATTAGTTAATAGGAAGGTCGTTTGAAAGGAATATTCTGCCATTTTTGCGTTAGGTTTGCAGCCGATTTCAAACACATTTTTTACTGATGAAGATATTAGTTTGTATTGCCCAGGTACCTGATACAACTACCAAGATCGCGTTCGGAGACAATAACACGAGTTTCAATACACAAGGAGTCACTTTTATTATCAATCCCTATGATGAATGGTATGCACTTGTACGTGCGCTGGAACTGAAAGAAAGCGGCGTGGCTAGCGCGGTAAACCTGGTAACTGTTGGCAAGGCTGATGCTGAACCTGTAATTCGCAAGGCCCTGGCGCTGGGTGGTGATGAGGCTATAAGAATAGATACCGATAGCAACGACCCTTACGTGGTAGCTGCCCAGATAGCTGAATATGCAAAAAGCGAAGGGTATGACCTCGTACTCTGCGGGAAGGAATCAATTGACTATAATAATGGTGTAGTGGGTGGCATGCTGGCAGAAATGCTGGATATGAACTATGTGGGCTTTGCAACGAGCCTGAACATTGAAGGCAATACCGCAGTAGTGAAGCGCGAGATAGAAGGCGGTGAAGAAACCGATAGCTGCAGCCTTCCACTGGTAGTATCTTGCCAGAAGGGTATGGCAGAAGCCCGCATACCCAATATGCGCGGCATTATGGCAGCCCGCACCAAACCATTAAAAGTAGTTCCTGCGGCCGGCATTGATGCACTGAGCACGATAGCCTCATACGAAATGCCGCCTGCTAAAACGGGTGTAAAAATGATAAGTGCTGACAACGTAGATGAGCTAGTAAGCCTGCTGCATAGCGATGCGAAGGTTATCTAGTTTTTCAGTTGGCAATGGCATTAAGCAGTTTTTTTTGACTTTTTAATTTTCAATAATATACATGTCTGTAATAGTTTTAGCCGAACACTCACAAGGCGTTTTTAAGAAAAAGACATTTGAAGCGGTGCAATATGCATCGGATATAGCAAAGGCACTGGGCACCAATGTAACTGCAGTTGCGCTGGGCACAATTGCCGAAGCAGAATTGCAAAACCTGGGTGCTTACGGAGCTCCCAAAGTGCTGCACGTAAGTGATGCACGACTGGACAGTCTGAATGCCCGCGCTTATACTAAGGCGGTGGCGACAGCAGCAGAGAAAGAAGGTGCGAAAGTTATCATAGCCCTGCACGATGTAACAGGTAAGGCTGTTGCTCCACGCGTATCAGCACGCCTGAAGGCAGGTATGGTAGCAGGTGCAGTTTCACAGCCTGATCTTTCAAAAGGATTTACTATTAAAAAGGCCGTATTTTCCGGAAAGGCGTTTGCTTTCGTGAATATCACCAGCGATGTAAAAGTGATCACCCTGATGCCTAATACCTTCCCTGTGAAGAAAGGTGAAGGAAACGCAAGCGTTGAGAAGCTGGACGTTTCTTTTGAAGAAAAAGACTTTGGTGTACAGGTAAGGGAAGTAAATAAGGTAACGGGCACTGTTCCCCTGAGCGAGGCTGAACTGGTAGTTTCAGGCGGCCGTGGCTTAAAGGGCCCTGAAAACTGGCATGTACTGGAAGCCCTGGCCAGCTCGCTGGGTGCCGCACTTGCATGTTCGCGCCCGGTAGCTGATTCTCACTGGCGCCCTCACCACGAACACGTAGGACAGACAGGTGGCACCATCCGCCCTAACCTGTATATAGCAGTTGGTATCTCAGGTGCAATCCAACACCTGGCGGGTGTAAACGGTTCTAAAACCATCGTAGTAATCAACAAAGATCCTGAAGCTCCGTTCTTCAAAGCAGCAGATTATGGTATAGTAGGCGACGCACTTGAAGTGCTTCCCAAACTGACAGAAGCTGTAAAGAAATTTAAAGAAGCGCATAATTAATACGCAATTGCGAAAAGACTCAATAATGAAATGAGCCCCGATATTTATCGGGGCTCATTTCATTTAGCCTGTTTCAACCGGTCAACTACTTCGCGGCCAATTCTTTGATCTTGGCCCAAACTTCTTCTTCTCCCCCTTCTTCGTAACCGGTATGCATATAAGCAATCTTACCTGCTTTATCCACCACCAGGGTAAATGGTACATTCTGGAAATTCAACGAACGTTTCAGGTCAGAATTAGGATCAATATAGTACGGGAATTCCCATCCTTGTGATTTAGCATAGCTACGTACAAGACCTTCCGCACGCGATTCATCAACGGAAACAGTCATGAAATTGAATTCTGCCTCCTTCATCCAATCCGGCATTTTCTTAGTTATATTCTTAATCTCCTTTTTACAAGGAATACACCAGGTAGCCCAAAAACTCACCAATGTCACCTTTCCGTCAGTAAAGGTCTTGTTAAAAGCGATCTTCTTACCTGTGTTTACATCCTTAACCTGGGTATCAGGAAGTTCTGATTGTGCAATAGCCGCTGTACTGATAAACAAAGCCGCAATTGCAGCAATTATCTTATTCATAAGTATTTGTTTAATAATAATTATCGAAAACCTTGCCAGTTTTTGTGAAAGAGGCTAATTTCGGAAAATTTTCAGACAATACAGCCTCTTACATGCGAAAAATTATATTCTTCTGCTTGCTAGTCCTGGCAGGATTGCGCGCTTCTGCCCAAGGTAACCTGTCGGGCGACCTGATGATGAACGTTAACTTCTTCGACAGGGATACAAGCATTAACGCCGCCAACAACCCACTTTATGACAATGTGCTGAGCGGGGGCGAAGCCTGGCTGACATTACGCTACAATTACAAAGGCTTTACTGCATTTGTGAGAGCAGACGCCTTTCACAATTCAAACCTCTATAATCCTACATCTGCATTAAGTGGCTTTGGCATTGGTGCATGGAGCCTGAGCAAGGAGTTCCAGGGACTGACCGTAACGGGGGGATATATTTATGACCAGATAGGTAGTGGTATTCTATTCCGTGCTTATGAAGACCGAGGCTTACTGATCGACAATGCACTTGTTGGTATCCATCTGAAATATAAGCTCAGCGATAACATTATGCTGAAAGGCTTTACGGGCCAGCAAAAAGATGTTTCCACTGTTACGCAACGTTATCAACCGATCATCAAAGGTTTTAATGCCGAAGCTGATTTCAATATTGGTACCGCACATATACTACCCGGTGTGGGTGTAGTAAACCGCACACTCGATCCTAACTCAATGTCGGCCGTAGTAGGCACTATCAACAGTCAACCCCTCACTGACAGATTCATACCCAAGTATAATACCTATGCTTTTTCTGCCTACAATACTTTGACGCTAGGAGACTTGTCGTGGTATGCGGAAGGCGCTTATAAAACCAGCGAGGCTATAGTGAAAGATAACATCCTGCAAAACGAAGAAGGCTCTGTGCTATTTACCACACTGGGATATGCCAGGAAAGGAATAGCCGTTAACCTGACAGGTAAGCGTACTGAGAACTTCGTGATGCGCACCTCACCTAACGAAATACTGCTCAGGGGTATGATGAACTGGCAACCTATTGTTGCGCGTCTGCGCCCGCAAAGGCTGATGGCACGTTATACACCTGCATCGCAGGACCTATCGGAGATAGCAGGTAACGGCGACGTGCTGATAGCTCCCAATGATGATATTTCACTAACCCTTACATACACATATATCAATACGCTGAATAACGTAAAGCTCTACCGCGAAGGTTATTTTGAAGGCGAATACCGCGGAATTGAAGACTGGATATTTACAGCAGGTGTGCAGGTAATGGAATATAACCAGGAGCTCTACCAGGTGAAACCTGGAGTGCCTATCGTGAAGTCGATAACGCCGTTTGCAGAGATCATTTACAAGCTCACCAAGAATAAATCGTTGCGTGCGCAAATAGAGTATATGTCGACCAAGCAAGACTTTGGTTCCTGGATATTCGGGTTGCTGGAATTCAACATTGCGCCGCGCTGGTCAATTGCCGCATCTGACATGTACAACATTCTGCCCGCTAAGACATCCGTGCAAAAACACTACTACAACTTCTTCGTAGCGCATACCAAAGGACCTCACCGCTTTACCATTGCCTACGTAAAACAAGTAGAAGGCATTAACTGTACGGGCGGCGTTTGCCGTTACGAACCTGCCTTCAGCGGCGTAAGGCTGGGTATCAGCTCTACATTCTAAGCTATTTACATAAAAAGCGCCCTCTCTGTTTAGCTGAGAGGGCGCTTTTTTATGTATTTCTTGCACTATTAGTTTCCGTCTGCGTCCCATTCATCCACTACCTGGAAACGTCCGTAATAGAGAACGCTCATACTCCTCTCTTTTCCCTTCTTGTCTATCAGGCCATTGCAATGAAAAACAGCGTCCCTGCCCTTCCATACTACTACTGCGCACAGATTCTCAACGTAGGTACCGTTCCTGAATTTTTTTATGTTTTTTTCTAGTCCAAGTAAAGTATAAATAGTGCTTACTTCCACGTTTCCTTCCAGGTCTTTTAATGCTGCCTCGTAATCGAGAGATGGAATATCCAACTGGCGTTCTTTTGCCATAACTGCATAGCATTTAATGGCGTACCTGAGTGCAGCGCTATCCTTGCAGTTGTTTATTTCAAAGCCGGCCGCATCTTTGGCCATTTGCAATTCCTGCGTTGTAAGCAGATGCTTTGTGCCATTTTTCAATGTTGCCTCCATTGTGCCATTGGCCATAGTCTTTTCCTTAAAGACATTCCCTATCTCAAAAGCTGCAATTGACGCCTTGATGAGCGCAATTGGAGCAGCATTGTCTTTATCCCCCTGCCTGAAGCAACTAATCATGCCGCTGAAATCGGTCTGGGCGTAGCCTGCTGCCGAAAACAGCAGCAAACACAGTGTCAGTCTTATCCTCATATACCTGCAAATTAAACATCGGTCCGAGGCTAGAAAAGGATAGCTCCTTTTCTTAACAAAGGTTTTGGTTAATGAAGCCAGTCTGTTAATTTGCCTACAAAATAATGGCGGAAAATGTCCCCTTTCGGAGGCTCTTATCCGTCGTTAACAAAAAGATCATGAAAGAATTTTTATTACTACTCAGGGAAAACCTTGAAGCTTACGGAAGCATGTCACCGGAAGAAATGCAGGCTGACATAGAAAAACATGTAAAATGGGTGGAAGAGCTGTCGAAGAATGGCCATTTCAAACACGGAAATCCACTCTCACCAGCAGGCGGCAGTCTTTCCGGCAAATCCAAACTAGTGACAGATGGCCCCTACATAGAAAGCAAGGAAGGCGTGAGCGGATATTACTTTCTGCTGGCAAATAGCCTGGAGGAAGCAATAGACATGGCTAAAAACTGCCCTACCCTTTCATTGGGCGGACGTGTGGAAGTGCGTGAAGTTCTGAATGTGAGCAACAATGGCTAATGCAGGACAATAAAAACATAGAAAAACTGGTTGATCATCTTTTCCGCAGGGAAGCGGGAAAGATGACTGCCATTTTAATAAAGCTCTTTGGCATCAGTATGATATCCCAGGCTGAAGATATAGTACAGGATACTTTTCTCGCTGCGTACAAAACATGGCCATACGGCGACGTTCCCGGCAAACCCGAGGCCTGGCTGATGCAGGTAGCAAAGAATAAGGCGATAGATATATTAAGGGGAAACGCCCAACAGATAAGCCTGCCTCATTCAGCTTTTATTACGAACAAGGAACAAGCATTCCACCAGCAAATAGAACGGGCCTTCAGTGATCATGACACCCTTGATGCACAGTTGAAACTGCTATTCCTTTGCTGTCACCCGGAACTGGGTGAAAAACAACAAATAGCACTTACACTACAAGTGCTTTGCGGCTTTAGCATTAATGAAATTGCTTCCGCTTTGCTTATGGAAAAGGAAGCTGTGAAGAAAACTTTACTCAGAACCAAGCAAGACATAAAACTAAAGGGTCTCTTTGCTAATACGGCCTACCTCTACCGATCTATGCAGCGCCTGCATATGCTGAGGCAGGTGCTATACCTGATGTTTAATGAGGGATATAAAACAACAGAAGACAAAGAACTCATCAACAGGGATCTCTGCTTTGAAGCTATAAGACTGGGCAAAATAGTACTTAGCCTGGGAGATGAGGCTGCAAAAAGCGAAACCAGGGCTATGCTGGCCCTTATGTTCTTTAACGTCGCGCGTTTTGCATCCAGGACGGAAGTGGATGGAAGTATCATTTCGCTGGAAAAACAGGATAGGAGTAAATGGGATAAGGCTTTGATTAAAGAAGCCTATTTCTACCTTGAGGGTTCAAGGAGTACAACATTGCTGAGCAGGTATCACATTGAAGCAGGGATTGCTGCTTTACATTGTTCAGCGGAAACTTATGAGCAAACTAACTGGAAGCAAATAGTATATTACTATGAGCAATTGGAAAAAATAGACAGGTCACCGGTGGTAAGCTTAAACAAGGCAATAGCCATCTATCATCTCAGCGGAGCCATTGAAGCACTGAAGGTGCTAGACAGGATAAACATTCTAAAACTCGGCAGACATTATCTTTTCCACGCCACCAAAGCCAGCTTCCTTGGCAAAGTGGGACAATACGAAGAGGCGGTTCATCATTATAAAGAAGCTATTAACTTAGCAAAATCGCAACTGGACAAACAATTTCTCATCAATAAAATGGAAGAATGCAGGTCGTTCGCCAACTAAAACAATACTATGGCACATTTTGATAAAAACTTCGTCAGCTTTTTTAAAGGTCTCTCGGCCAACAATTCCACCGCCTGGTTCAACGAAAACAGGAAGACCTATGAGACATCTGTAAAGGCACCCTTTAAGTCGTTTGTAGATGAAATGATAAAAAGAATACAAAAACATCAACCTGAAATAAACATCGGTGCTTCGGATGCGATTTTCAGGATCAACAAAGACATTCGCTTTTCAAAGGACAAAACTCCATACAACACACACGTTTCAGCAAATATCTCATCACAGGGACGCAAATCAAAAGAAGAACCGGGATTTTATTTCCAGCTTTCGCACGACAAAATATCCATCTTTGGCGGGGCATATGTAGTAGAACCAGACACACTGAAAAAAATAAGAACTGCCATAGCTAAGGACACTAAAGGATTTGCCGCAGTTTGCAACGACAAGGTTTTCAAAGACAAGTTCGGCAAAATACAGGGAGAGCAGAACAAGAAAATACCCGATGAATTTAAAGCCGCGGTAGAAAAAGAGCCGCTGATAGCTAATAAACAATTCTTTTACTCTGCCGACATAAAAGGAACGGCTCTCCTAAAAGATGACCTGGCAGATGTGCTGATGGAGTATTATAAAGCGGGAAAAAAGATGAATGATTTCCTGAAAAAGGCAATGAAATAAGCTATCCGCGTTTGGGATTATATTTTATCTCCTGAGTAAGAATGGACGCCATCGTAACTCCCAGCAAGCCACCCGACATAGCTGTGATGAGCAACAGGCTGAAATCTCCGATCTCCAGGCCGAGGAAAAAACGAAAGGCTACAAAAGAAGCAGTAATACAGAAGACTATTGCCCAATAAATAGTATTGCTCTGCTTATGCACCCGCTTTTGCTGCTGTAACATGCCAATGCCTATAAGTACGGCTATCACTCCTAATACGGACGTGCCCAGTTGCAGCATTTTGTAAACCGGGTAAGGTTCTCCGGTTAGATTGTACGAGCTATGCAGGAAAGGGATGTGCCGTACAAAAAAACCATTGAGGTGTGTAAAGTCATCCCAAAGGATGTGTGAGAATATGCCGATGAGGAACGATAGCAGCACTAAGCCTACGTTTGCTTTAAAGTATTTATTCCAATCCAGCTTTTTGTAGGCAATAAGACGTCTCTTAAAGAAAAGGGGAAGATTGTCTATCAGCCTGTCCCTTATAACCAGGTGAAAAAGAAATGCTAATGCGAGACCCATAGGCATATCCAGCCAAAACATGCCATGCCAGGTGTGACTATAAACCTTCACATCGGTTACCAGCAAAAAACCCTCAAAGTCGGGGATCATGCTGCCGATTATTAACCCCGTCAATGAGAACCTTGTCCTAAAAAGGCGGTTGATGGGAAACACTATAGCGGGATGTGCGAAAGTGAAAGGCATTCTGCAAATATACTCGTTACCCGGTGTCCGATGTTAGCTAATGACTCGTTAAGTGCTAGTAAAGCTACGGTTAATGGGGTCTGAATTTTTCTTTAAAGCAGCACAGCTTCGGATATTCGAAGTTGAAATCAATGTCATGAAGAGTTTCTTCGCTTTGCTAACGGTGATATTATTTATGATGGGCACAATAGTTTTAGGCCCCATCTACTTGTTGCTCTACTTCAGTCAGCAAGTACTTTACTTGTTTGAGCCGGCAAAGCATAAACATGTAAGGCGTGTAGCGCATTAAAAAGGTCCCGATGTTGCGAGACCTTTTTTCTTAGGTAAATGCATTCTTTATTTTATCAAAGAAACTTCTGTCTTCTTTTTCTTTAGCGGCATCAGGTCCGGGCTTGAAATTTGTTGAATTCTTCAGCTTTTCCAGCATGTCCTTTTCTTCATTTGTAAGGTTCTGCGGCGACCATACATTCACTTCCACCAGTTCATCGCCTTTCTCATAAGACTGGAATGCAGGGAAACCTTTTCCTTTCAACCTGAATATCTTGCCGCTTTGGGTGCCCGCAGGTATTTTTATTTTGGCCTTACCGTCTATTGTTGGCACTTCCACTTGTGTACCTAGTACAGCCTCAGGGAAGGAAATGTGCAATTGATAAACTACATCAAGTTCCAGTCTTCTCAGGTGTTCATGCTTCTCTTCCTCTATCAGTATCAGCAAGTCTCCCGGTGCACCACCACGTTCTCCGGCATTGCCACGGCCGCTCATGCTAAGTTGCATACCATCTACCACACCGGCCGGTATATCCAGGCTCAGTGTCTCTTCACCATATACACGGCCTTCGCCTTTACAATTACCACACTTGGCGGTTATCTGGGTACCTTCACCATTACAGGTAGGGCAGGTAGTAACCGTTTGCATCTGGCCCAGGAAGGTATTGCTTACTCTGCGCACCTGTCCGCTGCCACCACAGGTATTACAGGTTTGTATAGAGCCCTTATCTTTTGCGCCACTACCACTGCATGTATCGCAGGGAACGTATTTCTTTACTTTAATTTTCTTATTAGCGCCATGAGCTATTTCATTATAGGTCATCTTCAGCTTCACGCGCAGGTTGGCGCCTCGTGTGCCCTGCCTGCGGCCACCGCCCTGCCTGCCTCCGCCACCAAAGAAGCTACCGAATATATCATCGCCGAATACATCACCGAAGTTCTGGAAGATGTCCTCCATGCGCATACCGCCCGGACCGCTGCCATAGCCGCCACCGCCACCCATGCCTGCATGACCAAAACGATCATACTGCGCACGTTTGTCAGGGTTGCTGAGCACATCATAGGCTTCTGCTGCCTCTTTAAACTTCTCCTCTGCTTCCTTATCTCCCGGGTTACGGTCGGGGTGATGCTGCAGCGCTATTTTGCGATACGACTTTTTAATCTCGTCAGCGCTGGCGCCTTTGGCAACTCCCAGTACCTCGTAATAGTCTCTTTTTGACATATTGGTTAAATCCGCTTCTGCGGGTCATCATTTTTAATCTTATTTACCTACTACCACTTTGGCATACCTGATGAGCTTATCGTTCAGGTAATAGCCCGGTTGTATCACATCTATTATTTTACCCGCCATATCAGGTGTTGGTGCAGGAATCTCTGTAATAGCTTCATGCATATCAGGGTCAAAGTCCTGGCCCTTGCTATCCATCACCTTCAGGCCCTTCTGTTGCAAGGCGCTATGCAATTTATTGAAAACCAAGGATATGCCTTCCTTAATAGTAGCCAGGTCTTCGGATGTGTCCAATTGCTTCATTGCACGGTCACTGTCGTCAAGGATTTCCAACAGGCTTTGGATAACATCCTTTCCTGCGGTTTGCACCAGCTCTATTCTTTCTTTTGCAGTACGCCTCCTGAAATTTTCAAACTCTGCAGCCAGGCGCAGGTATTTATCTTTCGCTTCGGCCAATTCCTGCCTTAGCTTGTCGGTTTCGTCGTCCTCTTCTATTTCTTCCTGCAGGTTTTCTATCCCGGGAATATTCTCATCGGTATTCAATTCCCTGGCCAGTGCTTCTTCCATGGCGTTCTCTTCTGTCAGCTTGTCGCCTTCCTCATTGATAACATTGTCCTTACCAATAGCATTGTCGTTCATATTCTTCCGTTTTTTAAAAAACATGGGCTGCAAAAATACGGTCAATTAGTTTGCCAGTCTCGCTTTTTGGGACAAAATGTCGCCTATAGGCGTGTATTTTCTGCCTATTTTTATATTTTTAAATATCACTATATTTAAACTTCAGAGTTTATTAATATACACACACATGAGAAAACACCACATTTGGCTGAGAACCGCAGCCCTTTTCTAGGTACTGACGGGGCTGGTACATGCGGTGTCCCTGTTTGTAAAACCACAGTCAACAAACGACTCTGAAAAGCAACTTTATAACTTGTTAGAAACTTATCAATTCAATTTGGGACAAGGTTTCAGTCCCACGATGGCCGATTTGTCGTTGGCGCTAAGCTCCTGCTTCACGATGTTATATATTTTTGGCGGCCTGCTCAATTGGCACTTCCTGGGAAAGAGGGCAGAACCCCGAATTATGAAAGGAGTACTAAATATCAACGTTCTCGTATTTGGTATTTCCTTCGGCTTGATGGTGGTATTTACCTTCCTGCCGCCCATTATATTAACGGGACTTACATTTATTTTCCTCTTCCTGGCTCGCTATACTATGCCTAAATACTAGAAGCCGTCGACTAATATCATATTGGTATGTGAAGCAGCCTTGCGTATTTCTTTTGCTGGTGCGTATTCCGGCGAGGCCCACCATTTCTTAGCCTGCTCCATAGATGAAAATTCCAGCACCACTATTCGGTTAGGCTGCCATTCACCCTCCAATACTTCGGTCGCTCCACCACGTACCACGAAGCGACCTCCATAGGCCTCCAGGGTAGCAGGCGTTAGTTTCTTGTACTCTTCGTACAAACCGGCATTGTGTATTTTGATATCAACGACTATGTAAGCAGGCATAAAAACAATTTTTATAAAGATAGCCTGTATCAACGCAAAAAAGGGCCGGATACATCCGGCCCTTGCGATTGGCAGTTCCAATACCCTTTTAAGATAAAGTACTCTGCCAAAACTCCCACAGGAATCGGGAATCTCCCGTATTCCTACCACTGCAATATTATAAACACCCTGCTTTTTGAAAAATGATGAAGATCATCGCCCTTGCTGATCTCTGTTATTTAAGCTGTGCTTGAACATACTCAGCCATTTCCAGGTGTTTTCTTAGTGTGGGGATTTTCGCCGCCGCCCACGATTTCAGCTCGGCATCTTTGCCATTCTTTGCTTCTCTTTCAAAGAGAGCAATGTCTTCCCTGTGATCCCTTACCATATAGTTGATATAAGCTTTGTCAAAGTCAGTGCCCGACTTTTCCGATAGCTCGCGTATCTCCTTTTGCTGTTCCCTGGCCGGTTCAGAAGGAAGTACAATGCCCTTAGGCGCCGCCGTCTCTTCCAATTCAAAATTAGACTGTCGATGATCATCGGCCATTACCCGGCCAAAATCTTTTACTAATTGCGAGGAGGCATTTGTTAGCGCCAGTTCACCCAATACCATCTCGGTCATACTACCGGCAGCAGCCCTTACAACAAACTCTATATCTTTGTCGAGCTCGTTATTTTTTTGTTTTCCCTCGTTGTACTCCTCTGCCATCTTTACGCTGTCCGGCTTCTTCTTGTTACCGCAGGAGTAAATTAAGGCAGACGCGAACAGCAAGCCCAACAATATCATTTTCATAACATCAGCAATTCGGTGATCGGATACCTCATCAGCAATAAAATCATGCCTTTTAAACAAAAAAATACCCCGCAATTGCGAGGTATTTTTTTCGTGGAACCGGCGGGATTCGAACCCGCGTCCAAACATATGCCCGATAAGCTTTCTACATGTGTATTCCGGAATCATTTGTCGAGAAGCAACTAGAACCGGACGAACTTACGGCTTCCTTATCTGCTGTTAGTTTTCGTTCTGCCCACGCAGCGGAGGCAAACTTATCTTGTTGTTTTTTGAGTTAGGCGGCGGCAACGACAACAAGCAAAGGTTGTCCGCGGCCAAAATGGTTACTTAATTACTAATTAAGCAGCCATGGCAAAGTTAGATTCGCCATTCAATGTTCGGGTATTCAGATTTACGTGCTAATTATCCAACGCACGACATGCTTACTTACCCTGCCCTATGCTGTCAAAACCGGTCGGCCCCATGTTTTGATCTCCTATGGAGAGTAGTAAATTTCAAAGATCGGAAGACAAATTTACGAATTATACCGCGATAAAGATTGTTAAATCAGCAGGCCACTCAATCTATTTACCGGCTTCTCCATCCAAAGCCTTCAGCGCATCCTGCAATATCTCAGCGTGGTCAAAAGCCAGGTCCGGCAGACTGTGCACATTATACCATTCAGCTTCTGCCGCATCATCACCCGCTGTTATCTCGCTATCCTCCTGGTCTATCAAAGCAAAATAAACTACCGATACTGTTCTTCCACGCGGGTCACGGCCTGGCGTTCCATAAGTTCTGAGCTGCTTGGCGTTCTTAATCTGCAAGCCGGTCTCTTCCTGCAATTCACGTTTCATACCATCTATCAGGTCTTCTTCATCTTCCACAAAACCACCCGGAAGCGCCCACATTCCCTTATATGGTTCACTACCTCTTTTTACCAGCAATACCATCAGTTTTTCGTTAATCACGCAAAAAACTACAGCATCCGTTGTCAGCTTTATAGTTTGTTTTATCATAGCTCAGCATTTGCAAGCAATATAAAAAAATTAAGCCCCCGCTATGTGCGAGGGCCCTTATCACGGAAAATCTTCGAATTCCAGAGAATCGTGGTTTAATTTTTGAACAGACGGAATATATCCAGCCCATTGGCATACACCATCAGGCCAAGTAACAGAATAAGCCCCACAGATGTAGCATACTCCATCACTTTCTCACTCACCTTGCGGCGTGTGATCATCTCATAAAGCAGGAAGATCACATAGCCACCGTCCAGTCCCGGTATCGGCAGCAGGTTCATAAAGGCCAAAATGATAGAAATAAAGGCTGTTAACTGCAGAAAAGCATACCAGGTAAATTCTTCAGGGAAAAGCTTACCAAAACTAACAATACCGCCTACACTCTCAGATGCTTTCACTTCCTTAGAAGTAAACAGGAATTTCAGCTGCTGCCAGTAGAAATCAAATTGCTCCCAAGTATAAGAAAATCCTCTGCCTATTGCGCCGAAGAAACCATATGTTGTCTTATCATACGTAAAAAATGCATCGGCCCCTTTTATTCCCAGGTTCAGCATTTTATCAGCAGGCACCACTCCCCTCAATTCTACAGGAACATTGTTGCGAACTACAGTTATACTCAGTTCCTTGCCCGCATGTGCACGTTTTACATCTTCAAATTCATCAAAGAAGCTTACGGGCTGCCCATTCATAGCAATGACACTGTCACCCTTCTGAAATTTCATTTTTTCCCCCGGAGTGCCCTTTTTTACTTCCGCTATAACGGTAGGTATACGCGCCTGTATGAAACCGGGGTCTTTCAGAATGCTCTTAATGGTACCTGCTGGCAACGCTATTTTTACTATCTGGCCGTTGCGCAGTACCTCTATAGATTTTGCCTCGTTGAAAATAATATCAGGCATTATCTTATTGAACTTCACGATCTGCCTGCCGTCAATAGCTACGATACGATCTCCGTTTTGAAGGCCGACAGCCTTACCAATGCTATCGGTAGTGATACCATACTTTGCGTTCTGTACGGGGAGATACTTTTCACCCCAGATACCGAAGATGGCAGCATACACTATCATGGCCACCAGCACATTCATAATGATACCACCCAGCATTATAAACAGGCGCTGGTAAGGTTTCTTACTGCGGTATTCCCAAGGTTCCGGTGGTTTAGCAAGTGCTTCCTTGTCCATACTCTCATCTACCATTCCCGATATCTTTACATATCCACCTAAGGGGAACCAACCCAGTCCGTACTCTGTATCACCTACTTTCTTTTTAAAGAGAGAGAAATTCAACAGGCCTGAGAAAGGGAAAAGGAAATCGAAGAAGAGGTAGAATTTCTCTACGCGTGTCCCAAACAAACGGGCGAAGAAGAAATGACCAAATTCATGAAGCAGTATCAGCAGCGAAAGAGCGGCCAGCAATTGTAAAGCTTGGGTCCAGGCTCCTGACATTAAAAGAACAGTATCTAATTGCATGTACAGTAAAATAAGTTTTAGTAGAACGATAACTGGCTTTGTTTGGCAAGTTCCGCTGCTATTATCCTCGCTTCTTTATCCGAAGCCTCATAGTCCTCCAGCGTCGGTGTTTCAATGTAGGCTACGCGCCCCAGTGTTTTTTCTATCATCTCGCTCATCTCCAGGAAGCCAACCTTGTTTTGTAAAAAGGCATGAACTACCACTTCATTGGCCGCATTCAGCACGCATGGTGCGTTACCGCCTTTGTACATCGCATCCTTAGCGAGTGCAAGATTACGGAAAGTTTTATAATCGGGTTGTTCAAATGTGAGTTTCGAAAATTCTTTAAAATCGAGCCTTTTGAACTCATTATCAATGCGTCTGGGGAACGACAGGGCATATTGTATTGGCAGTTTCATATCTGGAAGTCCCATCTGAGCCTTCACCGAGCTGTCAGAGAACTGAACCAGCGAGTGAATGATCGACTGCGGATGTATCACCACTTCTATTTGGTCGTTTTTCAAGCCAAAGAGCCACTTGGCCTCTATCATCTCCAGGCCCTTATTCATCAGGGTAGCACTGTCTATGGTTATTTTGGCGCCCATCGTCCAGTTAGGGTGCTGCAGGGCATGGCTTGCCTTTACATTCACCAGGTAGTTAGGCTTTCTTCCCAGGAAAGGACCGCCAGACGCTGTCAAAACTATCTTCTCCATCTTATCCATATCCTCGCCCACCAGGCATTGGAATATAGCCGAATGTTCGCTATCCACGGGTATAATGTGCGCCTTGCTTTCCTGGGCGGCTTTCATCACTATATCCCCTGCCACTACAAGGGTTTCCTTGTTAGCCAAAGCTATTCTCTTTCCTGCTCTAATAGCTGCTAACGTGGAATGCAAACCAGCAAAGCCTACTATTGCACCCACTACTACATCCACACTTTCCCATTGCACTACCTCATTGAGCGCCGCAGTGCCAGAGAAAACTTTTATCGGCAGAGAACTGAGTGCATTCTTCACTGCCTGGTATTTCATTTCATCGGTTACTACTACTGCGTTGGGCTTAAATTTATTTGCCTGCTCTATCAGCAGGGCCGCATTGCTATGCGCAGTTAATATTTCTACTTCAAAAAGTTCAGGATGCGCCGCTACCACTTCCAGGGCCTGTGTGCCTATGGAACCGGTAGATCCTAATATCGCCAATCGCTTCATGCTATCCTATGTGTTATTTATCTTATGCTTTGCTCGTTAAGGAGTGTTCAAAGGTATTAAAAGCTGCTGAGAGCAGTATATTTTACTATTTGAAATACCTCAGATCGAACTGATGTCAAGGGCCTGCCTCAAGTCATGAAATTCGTGGTTCAAAAATCAAATCTAAACTTTTGGAAGGCTTAAATTCGTGCCTGCTAATATTTTCAATAAAACTTAACAATACTGTATATGCTGCAGGCATCCACTCTTAAGTTTCTGGAACAACTGGGCAAGAACAACAATAAAGCCTGGTTTGACAAGCACCGCGATGACTATCAAACGGCCAAAGAAGATTTTGAAGTATTTATCGACGAACTGATGGTGAAACTCAGGCCGCTCGAACCTGAATTAGCCAACCTAACCGCTAAGGATTGCACCTTTCGCATATTCAGGGATGTGCGTTTTTCTAAAGATAAGACTCCTTACAAAGCGCATTTCGGTGCTTTTATGAGTAAAGGTGGTCGCAAATACGAGGGTGCAGGCTATTATCTGCACCTGGAACCCGGTAAAAGCTTCGCAGGCGGCGGACTTTGGGTGCCACCCGGACCTATCCTCAAAGCTGTGCGCCAGGAGATCGACTACAACTTTGATGAATTTAAAAAGATACCCGCGGCCAAAGACTTTAAGAAGTACTTCAAAAAAATAGAAGGAGAAAGACTGAAGACGTTACCGCAGGGTTACACAGCAGACAATCCGGCCATTGACTACCTGAAAATGAAAAGTTATACCGTAGGAACTAGTGTTGCAGATAAAGACGTAACCGCAAAAGGATTTGCATCCAAATGTGAGCGTATATTTACAGCAATGAGACCTTTAGTAGATTTTCTCGATAGAAGTTCAGATTAGTTACGAAATGCAAGGAATTCAAATGGTCTGTCGCCCTGTAGCAGTTTCCTTTTCCTGCTTTTCTGGGGTTTCTGGGTGGTGTTGTGGTACACGTCCAAAACCTCTGTCACTTTCAGCACATGCTGCTCGGTATCCACTTTGCTCACGATAGACATTAACTCATCTACCCTCTGTTCAAAGTCCGCCGTCCAGTGCTGCGCTACTTTTGTCGTAACAAGTAGCTCTCTTGTTTGCGGTTTCATTGGGGTGGCTTTTTACTTTCCCGGAGTTATTTCCTTACAAGTAAGTTAACCAATATTTCAGGCAAACGGCATCACAAAAAACAAAATGTAGGCAAAGTCCAAGACTGGCCTGTCATATTTATTTTAATCTAAGAAAATATTTAGGTTAATAGAACTGGGTGAGATAGGGATAGCGCTCCTGGTATAGCTCTTTTACTTTATCTAAGATAGTTGTTCTCAGTTGATCAAGGTTTCTTCTCTCTATCGCGGAGATAAAAACGCAGGCATTATTTGTTTCTCCTTCCCAGCGTTTTCTCAATTGGTTCAGCAGGTCCTGTTTCACTTCATCATCCAGCCATTCGTCAAAGACGTTCTTTTCATACAGGTCCATCTTGTTGAAGATCGTCAGTATGGGCTTTTCAAAGGCTTTCAGGTCCTGCAGTGTTTTATTCACCACACCCATCTGGTCTTCATAGGCCGGGTGAGAAATATCTACCACATGCAGCAGCATATCTGCTTCACGTACTTCATCCAGTGTGCTTTTAAAACTTTCCACCAGGTGGTGGGGTAATTTTCTGATGAATCCTACCGTGTCACTCAGCAGGAATGGGGATTGCTCATAAACCACCTTGCGTGTAGTAGTATCCAGTGTCGCAAAAAGCTTGTTTTCAGCAAATACTTCACTCTTGCTCAGTACGTTCATTATAGTACTCTTACCCACATTGGTATATCCTACCAATGCTACTCGTATATAGGTGCCTCGTTCCTGGCGCTGGGTAGTAGCTTGCTTGTCTATTTCTTTCAGTCGCTTGCGCAGCAGCGATATTTTGTCTTTTACTATACGGCGGTCGGTTTCTATTTCAGTTTCACCCGGCCCTCTCGACCCGATACCACCTCCCTGTCTTTCCAGGTGTTGCCACATACCTTTCAGGCGGGGCAGCAGGTATTGGTATTGCGCCAGTTCCACCTGCACTTTCGCTTGCGCTGTCTTTGCCCTGCGGGCAAATATGTCCAGTATCAGGTCCGACCGGTCTATGGTCTTTGCGCCCAGTACCTTTTCAATATTTATGATCTGCGAACCACTGAGTTCGTCATCAAATATCACCAGGTTGATCCCTTTGGCCTGCAC
>DASPNB010000306.1:0-4082 GCA_035626755.1 Flavipsychrobacter sp. | reverse complement strand
TCGCCGAGTCCTGCGGAGTGCGGAGAGCCAGTAGGGAAGGAGTGCTTGGTTGCTGAACGGACATCCCCCGGCCTCTACGCACAAGGCCACGCACCGGCCACCCCCTTCGCTCACGCACATTGCCACGCGCAAGGGGGAATTTGCATAGAGTCCCGCGAAGGGCCTAGACACAGCGGGGGCGGAAGATATATCTATAAAATCAAGAGGGGTTGCCTGCGCAGCCCCTCTTTTATGTGTATAAAAAATATAGTTCCGCGCGGGGGGTATACATTAAATTTGCGCTATGCAGCAAATATTGAGCGGGCTGAATGAACAGCAAAGGGTGGCAGTGGAGCATATAGACGGGCCGCTGATGATAGTGGCGGGTGCGGGCAGTGGCAAAACCAAGGTGCTGACCACCCGTATCGCTTACCTGATGAATAAGGGCGTGGATTCCTTCAATATACTGGCGCTGACCTTTACCAATAAAGCTGCTGCGGAGATGAAGGAGCGGGTGGAGCATATATTGGGCAACCACGAAGCCCGCAACCTGTACATAGGTACTTTCCACTCTGTTTTTGCGCGTATATTGAGGGCAGAGGCCAGTAAGATCGGCTACCCCAACAATTTCACCATCTACGATACCGATGATGCCAAGGGCGTGATAAAGGACATCGTAAAGGACATGCAACTGGACGATAAGCACTACAAGCCATCGTATGTATACAACCGCATATCGGCGGCGAAGAACAGCCTGTACGGTCCCGTAGCCTACATGCAGGACCAGCATATACAGACAGAGGATGCAAGAAGCAACCGCCCGCTGATAGGGGAGATATACAGCCGCTATGCGAAGCGTTGTTTCCGCAACGGGGCGATGGACTTTGATGACCTGCTCTTTAAAATGCATGAGCTGCTTCACACCATCCCCGATGTGCTGGCTAAGTACCAGCACCGCTTTAAGTACGTGCTTATAGACGAGTACCAGGATACCAATGCTGCCCAGTATGCCATCATAAAGATGCTGGGTGCAGTGCATGAGAATATCTGCGTAGTTGGTGACGATGCACAGAGTATCTACAGCTTCCGCGGGGCTACGGTGCAGAACATACTCCAGTTCCAGGACGATTATGAAGATGTGCGCATCGTAAAGCTGGAGCAGAACTACCGCAGCACACAGAGCATACTGGAAGTAGCCAACAACGTAATAGGCAACAATAAAAACCAGATACCCAAAGAACTCTGGACCAGTAATGACCTGGGTGAGAAGATAGTTCTCGTCAGGACGATGACCGATAATGATGAAGGCCGCTTTGTGGCCGATGCCATCACCGAGCAGAAGTTACGTAATCACTATCGCAACAAGGATTTCGTGGTGCTGTATAGAACCAATGCACAGAGCCGTTCATTTGAAGAAAGCCTGAGGAGGATGAACATCCCTTACAAACTGGTGGGTGGTGTGTCGTTCTACCAACGTAAAGAAGTAAAAGACTTCCTGGCCTATCTGCGGGTAATAGTGAACCAGCAGGATGAAGAGAACCTGAAGCGCATTATTAATTATCCGGCGCGTGGAATAGGGAAAACCAGTATAGATAAGATAGTAGTAAAAGCAAATGAGCTGGATACTACCTTCTGGAAGGTAATAGAAGAGCCGGGTCTGTCGGGCATACGCGGCACGGGCGCAAATAGTATTGAGAACTTCGTGATGATGATCCGTCACTTCCAGACGATGCTGGAAAAGCAGAATGCCTATGATGTGGCTTTTGCGGTAGGTAAGCATACGGGTCTTGTAGCGGAACTATACAATGATAAAAGCGTAGAAGGCCTGGCGCGCTATGAGAACGTGCAGGAACTACTCAACTCGATAAAAGAATTTACAGAAACGCCGGATGAAGAGGGCGAACTGCACGATAAAAGCCTGGGCAGCTACCTGCAGCAGATAACACTGCTCACAGATGCCGACCAGGACAAAGACGAGAACGCAGATGCGGTAAAGCTGATGACGATACATGCGGCCAAGGGTTTGGAATTCCCTTGTGTGTTCGTCGTAGGTTTGGAAGAGAATCTTTTCCCCAGCTCTATGAGTATGTATGACCGTGCCGACCTGGAAGAAGAGCGCCGCCTTTTCTATGTAGCGATTACAAGGGCCAAGACAAGGCTTTGGGTAACCTATGCCAATAGCCGCTACCGTTTTGGCAACCTGGTGCAGAATGAGCCGAGCCGCTTTGTAGATGAGATACCGGAAAAATATCTTGACCGCACCTTTACAGGTTCCAGCCACAAAGCTGTGGGCTCAGTGAATACAGGGGGTACCTTCGGAAACCTGATGAACCGTGGCGGACTGGACAAAGTGCCATCGCTAAAAAAGCTGGCTGACAAACTGAACCAAAAAGCACCCCCGGCCCATCAGCCCAGCGCGGACTTTAGAGCCGATGACCCGATGACGATGGAAGCAGGTATGCAGGTGGAACACCAGAAGTTTGGTTTTGGTACTATCAAGACACTGGAAGGCGGTGCGAATAACCGCATAGCCGCAATAGACTTCGGAGGTGGACATGGTGTGAAGAAGATTATGTTGAATTTCGCTAAACTGAGGATAGTAAAAAGCTGATCCGCGAATGTCTGCGATGTCAGCGGGAGACTTTTCCTGCAGACATTCGCAGAAGTAGCACAGACATCCGCAGACGGTTTAAAGCTTTTGTATCAAGAATAAACTACTCATACCATTTCGCCTCTTAAAGGAGGCTGCTGTGCAACTAACAAAGCACGACCCGCTTCGCATGGCGGGGGCTACTGCGTTCTTTACCACCTTCGCGCTGCCGGCGATCCTGATCATACTCTTTACTGTGTCGAGGCTTTTTATGGGGCAGGGAATATTGGCGCCTGCCCTGAGGACGGAACTCTCGGATACTATTGGTCCCGAGGCCGTAGAGCAGGTAGTTAATATTGCCCGCGCCATGCGTAACCTCACCGACAACCCTGTTTTTGCAGCGGGAGGATTTATATTTCTCGTGTTTGTTGCTACCACTTTGTTCAATGTTATCAGCTCTTCGGTGAACGAAATATGGTCGCTGAAGGCAACAACACCGCTGAGATTTAAGGGCACGATGGTGGCTCGTTTACGTTCGCTCATTATCATTCTTGTGATAGGGCTGCTGCTTCTGCTCAACCTGAGCTTCGAGGCTATACGCGCCTTTATTGGCCAGTTTATCAATGCGGTACCCGACTGGGTATCTATCGTTTTTCGTTCGGCGCTGAATGATGCTATTTCTTTTGTACTCATTACTGTCTGGTTCGGGATAGTGTTCCGTTATCTTTCCCTGGGCAGGCCTCGCTGGAAAATAGCCTTTACGGGAGCCGTTGTTACCAGTATACTATTTTCTATAGGGAAATTAGTACTTCGCGCCCTGCTGGATATCAGTAACCTCAATACCATCTTCGGTACATCGGCCATCATTGTGTTCCTGCTGCTTTTTGTATTCTATTCCTCCCTGATACTTTACTTCGGAGCCTCCTTTACCGATGTATACGCCCGCCATGTGCAAAAGCCCATCAGGCCTCTGCCACATGCCAGCTATTACGTGCGCGAGGAGGTGGTAACCGAAGAAAGCAGGCTCTGAGCGATAGAATTCCGCTCATTTTTGCTATTTTCATGGCTGCAAATTCTGATATGAGGTCTGCAATACTCTGCACCGTACTGGTCATGCTAATGACGCCTGCTGTTTTCTCCTGCAAGAAGAAAGCGACGGAGGCACCTGTAGAGGTAACTACTGACAGCCTCTACCTGCACGCAATAGTAGACAGCCTCACTTTTACATCATCAGCCACTGAGGGCACTTATTCGGGACAATCGTCGTATTGGGTATCTACCAAGGCCTACCTGAATATAGTGGCAAGAACTGGACCCGACAGCAGTGACGGCACGATATCGCTCCGCTTAGATGATTTCCCTCACCAGGTAGGCGAATACATTATATCTCCTGCAACGAGCAACAAGGCATCCTATGCCAAAAATGATAAAAATGTAGAAACGGCAGACAGCGGCAAGATCACTATTACAGCAATAGGGCAAGCCGTAAAAGGGACTTTTTATTTCTATACCG